>JAUWMJ010000266.1 GCA_030613225.1 Desulfobacterales bacterium | reverse complement strand
TCTTTATCAAATTTTCTATTACTGCAGAGATACCCGTTCCCTATAAAATTTCGAGAAATCAATAAATACCGTCTCTCCTACTCCAGGTCCCGAATACACACGGATTGTTAATTTTAGTAAAACGACCATGATTTAAGGACTTTCAGGGGTTGAATGTTGGAAGTGTTTTGGAAAGGAATAGAAGAGGAAATATAAGTAGAGCGGGAATTAAAACATAACAACCACGATTAAGGGAAGTAATTGACTTCGGAAATATATGGCGGGCGCTCACAGGACAGTATAAAAGCATCCTAGTCGTTTAAAGCGATTAAATCAATTTATTGAGTGTAAACTGTCGGGTGCATTACCAGTTTGTTAATAGCTTTCCAAGACTTTTTGGTTTCAGGTTTCAGTGTTCAGGTGTCAGCTAATTCGATTCATAACCGTTCACGGGTTCAAAGGTTCAGGGGTTCAAGGTTGCATTCTTGTCCCCGGACTCCATTTTGGAGGCGTATTTATATGAGTAAAGCCAGGCTTCGCCATTCCCAAACTGAAAATTGGCGGTACATTGGCAATTATGTGGCAAACCAGCATTTTTTGCGAGAACTTCTGGTCTTCAATTTTGTCCTTGTCCTTAACCCTGAACGTTGAACCCTGAACCTGTGAACGGTTACCTATTTTAAAGTAAATTCAGGGTTATTAAAAGTGCCGCCAATCCTGAAAGAAAAGGTACCGTTGCCCGACATTTTTTCAGGGAATATACTCGCCAGAAGATTTTTTTTCATATTTCCGAAAAATAAAGGTTTAAGCTTAATCTTTCCCTTCAGGTTTAAAACACTTAAGCCCAAATTCTTTTTTGTAACGATAGAACCTGAAAGGCTTGCGCTTACCTTGTCTCCATCAATAGTGCAGCTTTTGATCTGCAATCTTTTATTTGTAGCAGCTAAATCGACTTCAATCTTACTGAAAGTAAAGGTTTCATGGTTGAAAACAGGTTCTTTAAGCTTTATCCTGCAGTCTGATATGCCCAGTTTTGCTCCCATGACCCTGTCAGAACCCTTATTATTACTGTATGTAACTTTTCCGCCAAGGATTCCGGAAACCTTATATTTTTCTTTTTCTATGCCGGCCGGAATTTTTATAGCAGGTATATCTTTTATCTGAATTCCCGACAGATCTGCATCAATTTTAATATGTCCGGCATTGCTGCCAATTATGGCCTTTCCATTTATTATACCGTCATAAGCAACGCCCTTAAATGAAAAAGCTGTCTTTGAGCTGAAAACCGAAAAAATCCCCGGTACTATTTTTATCGTTTCAGCGTCCAGCAACAAACTGCGAATATAATAAAAGCTAACAGTGTTAAGCCTGACGCCCGGAGGGAAAACCGGATTTATGTTATCAATTGAAATTGATAAATCCGGATTGATACTGCCCAGTTTATGCTCAATATATGTTTTAACAGCATATGAAGGAAAGAGAATATAAAGAAAAAAAATAAATGCCGCTATTATATATGATATATATAAAAATTTATTCTTTGTATTATTCATGATCTTAGGCACTTCGTAACATCATATCGATAATTTGCAGGCGTTCACGGAACGCTGAAATTAGAAAATAGAAATTGGAAATTTGGCCTTCATGCTTTTGTTTCACTTATCAAAGTAGTGCCAGAAGATGTCTGATGACGCTTCTGCCAGTTTGTATACATCCAACTCGCAAGCTCGTTTCCTCTGTCCCGAATTTCTACTTTCCAATTTCAAGCCGTGAATTGCTGCCTTATCAGTATTAAGAACTATCAGCTATTTACTATGAGCTATGAGCTATGAGCTTAATCATATTTCAACAGTTTCGATCTGCAAAACAGCATTTAGATATCCTTCTTTAATGCCTGTTTTTACAATCGAAATCCGCTTTATACTCACAGCGTTTTTAGATGTTTCTATTCCATGCAAATAAGCTGTCAACTGCTTTAAAGTTATACTTTGGAGTTTCATCTCGACCTTTGAAGTCTTGTACGGACTTCCCTCACTCACGGATGTTGATGGCTTCATATAGCTTATGTTATCTTTCAACCCTGATTTAACAGTAAGTCTATCAAGGAAGGAAAACAGAGTAAAATCCTTTTTTCTTGCAGCATAATGTTTCTTGTAAATTACAGTCTTTTCCAGGATGATATCGTATTGGGCTTTTAAGATATGCATATCTTTTAGAACATTCATTTTTGCCTGAAGGGTTCTTGTCTGACGCTGCCTGCTGCTGACAATCGGGGAAATGATAAACTGTACCAGGATAAAAAGGGCTATCAAACCCGATCCAGCATAAACCGCATATTTTTCGCGCTTATTAAGTTTATTAAGATTCATAAAATAACCTTGAGCTTAAATCGGATACGGTTGCCTGATTTTTCCTTATTTGTGGATGTGATGGTAACTTTTTGGAAAAGTTCCGACTGTTCGATCCAGCTCTTTATTTCATCCACCGAATTAAATGTGTCTGTGTTTCCGGAAATCAGCACGTTTCCCTGCGCTACAATAAGCCTTGTAAGTTCGATATCTGCTTTGGCAGGTATTCGTTCGCTTATTTCTTTAAGCACATCAACAATGCGAATTTGTTTTGTTGTTTTTCCCGAAAGGAACGCACTTTTTTTTGCTTCCTCGATCTTCACCTTCATCTGCTGCAAAGGATCGACTATCCTTGTAACTTCAGGGAAAGTAGTTTTGAAAATTTCTGTTATCTGATGGTTTAGACGATCTATTTTGCTGTTCATGAAATATGAATTTAGAATCAAATTTAATAGAGCCAGTGCTAAAACTATTCCTGCCAGAATGCCTGTTTTAGTAAGGCTGCTTTTATGTTTAGCCAGCAACGCTTTTCCGGCAAAGCCGCCCTTATGAAAATTGAGCCCGTCAGTCCTTTTAATCTCGCATAAGGCAAGAGCCAACGCATTGTCCATCCTTTCAGGATTCCATGAACTTGCCGTGTAATTTTCTATGTCGATATCGATTTCCCGAAAAAGTTCTATTCGTTTTACGGGAAGATCAAGCAGTTGCGACAACTCCCTTTCAAAATTAAATTTTTCAAGACCAGGGCCGGTCAGCAGGATCTCTTCCGGTTCAAAATCGATATCAAAAAGCTCTTTAAATGAAGCTATTGTTTGCTGGATACCTGTGCCAAGTGATTTTTCAGCAGAAGTAGCGGTTGAAAATATCGGCAAGCTGCGAATAATGAATATCCGCTTGCCTGCAACAGCAAACATGGTGGCTTTATCAACTTCAATGTCTGTAAAAAGCCAATTTTCAGGAGTGCCGGCAGAACGGGCCAGAAATAGTGCGGTGGAATATCCGCTGATGGTTAAAGTTTCAGGTTCAATCTTAAGAGAGGTAAGTGCATCAAGGTAGGTTTTAATTGCGGACTTTTCAACTCCGGCGGCAATAATATCCGTATTGTCGCCATTGCCGGAAATTTTTATTGTGTGAAAGTCGATTATCAAACCCTCAACAGGAAACGGAAGCGTCGGCTCAAGTTCATAAGGGAGGATCTGAATGATTTTTTTCTTACTTTTAAAAGGGACTTTGATGTTTCTGTAAGTTACCAGCTCTGCCGGAAAGGAAGCAACGCACACGCATCCTGAAGTATCCATCTTGTTGACAATTGTCTCCAGGGCTAAGGTCAGGCCGGACTTACCCTCGTTTTGGTCAGGTATTAAAACAGAGTGATGGGCTTCTATCCGGGCTGATTTAGTGCTGCTATTTATTAAAACCGCAGATACAGCGTAATTTCGTATGTCAAGTCCAAGAATTTTCCGGCTCATGTGATTACCTGTAATAGCTCATAGTTTATAGCTGATAGTTGGTAGCTGATAGTTGGTAGTTAGTAGCTCATAGTTGGTAGTACCGCTGCAAGTGGAAGTAAATGTTAAAGAATTCTTTTTTTCCTGTGAGCTATGAACTATGAGCTATGAGCTATCAGCTATCATCCATGAGCTATCAGCTATCAGCTATGAGCTGTTCATGGATAAAACCTTGCATTTCCATCTTTTATCTTTCTTATCTTTTTCTCTTAGGATAACAGATGTTATCGTTAATTCCATATCGTGCAGGGCAGCAGTCGATTCGATGCGAAAAACGTCGCTGGAAGTGGTTATAATATTAGAATCGATTTTAATATCGCTGCATCCGGGTACGTTTTTATACCATGTAGGGCTTGAAAGGGCGTGGATATATTCAGTCCCTGAGGTTTCTTTTCGATATTCGTCAATCATCGGCGCGAGGTCTTTGTATCCTTCGGGCATAAGCGCAATTAATACCGGAAGCTTAGCGGTATTGATATTTATCTTTCCTTTAAATGTAAATTTATTATTTCCGGCGTTTTTAATGCCATAAACAGTCATGTACTCTGACATTCCGGGCGCTTCCTCTGTGCCGTAATAATGCTCGGGCGTAATACCTTTTACCAGCAAAAGTTCGCTAATGTCACTAAACAGCCCGTTTTTACAGGGGTAGCCAGGGTCAAGGTCCTGGTAATATCCTGATTCCGCACCGTTTAATCCGGTTATGGCGTCATCATCTCCGGAATCGAGCCAGTCTTTAACAGAGCATATGATAGCAGTAGGATTGCTTTCAGTTTCAAAAAGATCTGATGAGATAAAAAGGCGCAGAAACCGGTCCCACAAAATTCTCTGAGCCTCATTGAATGTTCGGCTTTCGGGAAATGTCACAAGGGCATTTGCCTGGATTTTGCCAAGTTCATCTTCTATTTTAAATGTTACGCTTCCTTCATCAAAGGGAATAGTCTTTAGCACAGCGCTGATTTTGTCGGGGTCTGCCCAGTTCTCTTGAATCGAATCGATTTCTGACTCCATTTTATCTTTTACAAGCATTGCCATTGCTGCATTTATTCCTGATGATGCCATGATCGAAAGGGTAAGTCGGTCCCTGGTTGCGGCGGCGGAGAACACGGCTGCGCGCGCTCTTCTGTTTAATTCCAGCGAAGCGGCAATTAACACTGTTATAACGGAGAGGGTTATAAGAATAGCCATCCCCCTGTTATTTGCGACTGGTTGACACAGCATTTTAAAATCCCTGCTCGATTTTTTCCCTGAATACCGGAAGTATCACCATGGTTTCAAAGGGCAAATAATTGGAATCATCACCAATTTCAAGTTTTATTTTGATTGTTCCGGGAGTTGCATAATTGAAATCAACTGAATCAGAATCCCA
>JAUWMJ010000307.1 GCA_030613225.1 Desulfobacterales bacterium | reverse complement strand
CCGAAGCGTTAAAATTGCATCCATATCCTCGGGATACTCTGCCATGACCGGAGGAATATACTGATAGCTTTCTCGTTCAAAGTCCACTATCTTCTCATCGTCCAATATCAATTCTTCACGAAACCACCATGGGTTGTGCTGTTGTAAAAGCTGGAACGAAATTTCCACGACACCTCCGGAATGTATTTAGCATATACATAAACTATAGCATATATTGTATCTGATAGATACAATATTTTTATATAAAAATAAAGGGAAAAAGTAACCGTTCGCTGAATGTTGAAGTTAGAAAATAGGAATTGGAAGTTTGGCTTTCATATTTTTACCACGGATTTGCACGGAAATTTCACAGATATTAAAAATTAAAATTCAGCCTGCCCGCCGTACTGTTTTGGAAGGCGGGTGTCTCTCCGTGAAACTCCGTGGTAAATCTTTTTCCCGCTTTCCTTTCGTTCAAGACGGGATCTACGCTTCACTCCGACAAGTTTATAGCCGTGAGGTGCTGGAAACGGTTTTTGAGTATTCATCTCGCTCATTATGCGTTTTCCTTCAAGGGATTTATTGTGCTAAATCCAATAGCTTCCGCAACTCTGCAAAGATTGTCATCTGCCACTACGAAAGACCAGTCCTTTTCAGAAATAAGACTAAACGAGCCAAGATGCAATGCATCCAAGGTCTTTAATCCATATGTTCTTCCATGGTTTTTAATAAGAAGCTCCGCTTCCACAAGAACTGCATGTCCTAAAGGTTCGATATTGTATTCGGCAATCTGTTCCTCAAAAGAATTAACCGCCGTATTCAGTCGCTCCTTATCCAGTTCTTTGGTACGAAATCTTCTAAAAACAGCGCTTATGAATTCCAGCCGTCCCAGCTCTGAAATCCAAACTTTATTATTCTGGTCAAGAATGAGTTTTGTGACTATATCCGTTCCTTCTTCCTCATGAAAAAACTTTACAAGCGCCGACGTATCAAAGAATAGATTCATATCCTATCTTCCCTCTCCTGTATGATATCCTCAGATAAAGACCCTTTGCATTGTTTTAACGCCTCTCTGACATTTAAATAACCAGCAGTGGTTGTTCTGCTTTTTTTGGCTTGATTAGTTCGCTTTAGCTCGGTTATTAGGTCATATACTTTCGCTATTGCCTCGGGTTTTAATTCCTTCAGTTCTTTTATGGTCTGTTCTTTTATATTAAGCATAAAAATACCTCCTTCCATAGTACGTAAAAACAGTGCCAAATCCTTACAGTTAACAACCTATATTTTAACGTATTTTCAAAGCGATTATGCCAGTTATTTGCTTCAAAAGCAAATATGGTTTCTATCTTTTTCCTAAAAGTCTTCAGCCTTCAGCCTATCCACCTGAGTAGAGCCGTGAACGGCTACCAAATCTCATTTAAGATGACTGACAATAAAGCAAGTGTCAGTGGCTATCTGAGTGGTAGCTGTCGTTCCCTGATACTGGGTTCCGACCGGCAGATTTGCCGGTTGAACTACACCGACCCCCCTGGTTCTGAGGTTTACGGCCCCGCGGGTGCTGAAAACGGTTTCCGAGTAATAGCCGCTTTTAGCCTTTCGCAAAGTTTCTTTTATGTCCGTGAACTGCTTTTCCGATGCTATGACGGTAATTACATCTTTGCCGAAGGGAGGTTGGACTTCCAGCTCTCCCAGTTTCCCTATAATTTTTACCTGTCCGGCTTTTAGCCTGTTATTCTGGTCGTGAACGTTCGGAAAAAGGAGGGTGTTTATTGTTTGTGCCTTGCGGCCTTTGCCGGCAGTAGACAGGTATATTACTTTGATATAGCAGTCCCTGGTGGCCCTTATTTTAAATTTTATCTTTTCGCCATTATAATAGTCTGCCCCCTGTCCTTTTTCAGATTCGATTCTTACCTTAAAACCGCGGCTTCCGCTACTGTGCTTTACATCATCATCGGTAAGGGCTAAAAAATAATCGTTTTTTATTCTTCCTGCTATCCGGTTTAATAGATTTTTAAATTCTTTGTTCTGTTTTATAAGTTCATCTATCTTCTGGGTTTGCTGTTGCTGGGCACTTTCTATTTTGTTTAGATGTTGTTTTCTTGTTCTTTCAAGCTTTTCGATCTGGTTGCGAATACCTGCATATTCCTTTCTGGTATTCTCCCCTGACGCATCTGTCTTTTTTTCAATCTCTTTTAAAAGATTTTGGAGCTGGACCATCCTGTCGTCGAAAGCTTTCATATTCCTTTTTAAAATACTGGCTATCTCTTTTGTTCCTTTTAGAATCTCATCCTGCCTGTTTTCCAGCCGGTCAACCACTTCATTTATGAACTTTTGTTGTTTAACCTGCCTGTCTGCATTCTTTCTGTCGATCACAACCAGCACCCAGTAACGATGCTTTTTGCTGTCGGTCCATTTGGCTTTTTCTTTTATCCCTGACAGTGTCTTTCTGGTACTTACGAAAAGGGATGAAGCCACGTGCTGTTCATCAAAATCGCCCTGCTGGGAAATGCTTTCTTTAAACTGTGATTTAACTGAAACCGAAAGCTGACAGCAAAGCTCGTCCAGGGCGCGGTCTTTTGCCAGTCGGATATCATCGTATCCTGGCGTACCACCCTTAAAATCTGCAAAGCTGACTCCATGGTAAAAACCAGCCTGCTTTAGCGATCCGTTCTGGTGGTCATTTATCCAGGCCGGCGGATAGGACGTAAAGGCGGCAAAAGAGGTGCCTGGCAGGCTTATCAGAAAAAACACAAATATAATTATCAAACGAAATGCATGTCTCATATTTAAATTCCTCCGAATGTTGATGAAAGCATTTGGTAACTATTCAGCCACAGATCTACGCTGATCATCACTGATATTTTTTCTTTTATTATCATATACAAATCTTTTGAATTCCGGTTTTCTGCCGAAATTTAATAACTCAAGTTTCGCACCCCTTATTTCCGTTTCTCTCAAGGCGGTAAGGGGTAAAAATAATATTTTTAAAGCGAAATCCTTTTCTTATATTTTGCAATGGGCAACCAGCGGATCATATAATATGATCAGGCGCAAACGAGATATAACATATTGCTTTGAATAGGGTATCAAGCATCAATTAAATATTTATGGATTGGCGTCGTCGTTAAAATCACCGGCAGTATATTTCGCTTTTAAAATTTATTTTTATCTCTTACCGCCTACGGCTTTGTATGAACTAAAGGGTACGAAACTTGAGTTAATAATAAGCCAACTTCAATATTTGTTGCCTTCAAGTAATTTCTTTGTATTTAAATATAGCTGCGTTCATCTGTGTGAATCTGTGGCTAAATACAACATCTGTTTGAAATTTTGCTTAAGTATATTATAGATGTACTTGATATGCAATGAAATACATTACACCAAATATGTGAAAGTCGTCACACTTTGAAATGATTTACCACGGAATTTCACGGAAATTTCACAGATATTAAAAAGCCATAATAGACGGTCTCGTAAAAAGTGATTTTTCACCACGGAGCTCGAAGAGAACACTGAGAAATTTTGTGTTATTAATTAGTTATCTCTGTGAGCTCCGTGTCTTCTGTGGTAAATCGGCCTTTTTACGACGCCATCAAAATTCAGTGAATCCCCGCCTGCTGACAGCGGGCAGGTCCGTGCAATTCCGTGGTGAAAAAAAATTAGATTAGTGTTGCCAAACCATATTATTTTCTGTATCAGAACTTGGAGCTAATTTCAAAACGTCCCAGTTTGCCCAATCTCTGCGTCCCCGATGAGCGGGATTTGTCAACAGGCTCAAAGTCCGGGATCTTCGACTTGATATTGAACAGATAAGCGCAGACTTCGAACTGAAACGTTTTGAAACTGGCTCCTTGGAAACTGGTAAATTCCCTCCGCCTCCCCTTTGAAAATAGGAACCGTTCACAGGTGCAGTGCCTGTGAACGCTTACGAAAATAGGAATTTTTTTTAACACAAGATGAAGACAATGAAAGCACTTTTAGCTCTGGAAGATGGGCGCACATTCTCATGCCGAAGTTTTACAGGTTCGGGAGAATCCTGGGGTGAGATTGTATTTAATACAAGCATGACAGGTTACCAGGAGATACTGACCGATCCTTCGTATAAAGGGCAAATGGTCACCATGACCTATCCTTTGATCGGCAATTACGGCGTCAACCCGGAGGATATCGAATCAGATCGAGTACAGGCTTCCGCATTACTGATAAAAGAATATCAAAGCTTTCCCAGCAATTACAGATCTACTGAGACCCTTGCCGATTATCTGAAAAAGGAAGAAATTCTCGGAATAGAAGAGCTTGATACCCGTGCAATTACAAGGCATATTCGAAACACCGGCGCCATGCGCGCATTTGTATCCACTAAAGATCTTGACACGTCTTCCCTTGTAAAGCGGGCAAATGAAATTCCTCCTATGGAGGGTCAGGATCTTGCAAAAATTGTAACAACGAAAGTTCCCTTTTACTGGCAAAACGGTGTCCCGGAATTTTTTGATTCTAGACCTCCTGCTTTAAACAGTGGCGTT
>JAUWMJ010000210.1 GCA_030613225.1 Desulfobacterales bacterium | reverse complement strand
AGCAAATGATATGACTTTCTGAAGCAAAACCGGGTCGGTCTGTGTTCATTGATCGGCCCCGTTTAATTTAATCTGAAAACAATCCTTATTGTTCAATTTAATCAGAAAATGCCGGTCTAAATAATATGAAAATCAACACCTCACAACCGACATCGATATCCGACCATGTGGTTTGGTAAGAATCATTTTTGCAATTATAATTTTTTTTCAGGTCTGTAGAATGGCACTCGGCACACATGCCGTTCCAATTCTGGGCTGCATTGGTCCAGTACAGCCAATCTCCTGGATCGATTGGTTCATCGGGATATAGGTGATACCACTTCTTTTTTTTGACATCCCAGGCAATGGGCAGGCACTGCAGGCGTCCGCCGGGAAAGGGAATCAGGTACTGCTGCAGGGGATCAACACCGAAGGTATATTTTATTTCAAACTCGCCCATTTTCCCGTCCGGTCCCTGGGTATGGACGAAAAACCGGCTGTCCTTGCGGTAGAAACGGGACATCACACCAAAATATTCAAAGACGGCATTATCAAAGTTACCAAGAACAGTTTTTTCATTGGCCACGTCCATTGCCAGATCGTGATGGGAATTGAGCCATTTGTCGTATTCCTTTTTGTGGCAGTCCATGCATTTATTACTGCCTACAAACGTGGAAACCTGGTACGGGGAAAGACTATCGGACAAGGATCGGATGTATTTTGTCTTTAAAGTGTATAGCGGTATCGAGAGAATGATAACGATTGTTGCTATAATGCCGGTTATTTTCCAGTTAGTCATTGTTTTTACTTAGACAGGATAACAGGCCCGCCCTGGTGCGATTTTGTATGGACCACACTATGGTAGCTGTAATATCCAGGTAATGAAGCTCTTGCAACCAAAACATGCAATACCGGTCTGGGCCAGGGATTAACAAGATAAAGTAAAAAATCTATTTTATCAATTGTGTTAAATACCTCTATTTCTCATCGTTCGCTTATTAAATTCGTACTTAGATTAATTCTTATATCGACCTTAGTTTCAGATGTCAGGACAGACGGAGGTTTCAGGTGTCAGTGTCCAGGTGTCAGGAAAGAGAAACGCAAAAACTGAAACCTGACACCCGACACCTGAAACCTGGTTTCTGACACCTGAGGAATATATATTTTTATAGATTCTCAAAATTAACAAAAGTCTATCCCTATTAAGCGAATAATAAGGTTATCCTGTCAAATTTTCTTGTTAGCATATGTAACTTGCTCAGCGCGAAACTCGCTGCGTTTAATCAGTTTGTCGGTATCCACTTTAACGATATTGTTCTCAATGAAAACCTTATATATATCCAGAGCCCGGGGCGCAGGGGGGCTGATGACATTTCCGGTGATATCAAAGGCCGATGCATGACAGGGACATTCAAACTTGTTCTCTTTTTCAACCCAGGGGACTGTGCATCCAAGATGGGTGCACTTTCGGGACAACGCCAGAAAGCCCCCGTCTTTTAATCGTGAGAGATAAAAGCGGCCTCTGACAAAGGCGGTGACCGAACCCGGAGCAAAACTTTCGACCGGTCCGGCAGTGATAATGGCCTCCGCATTTGCT
Source organism: Desulfobacterales bacterium (assembly GCA_030613225.1). Next base: position 4,445 of record JAUWMJ010000210.1, on the reverse strand, counting down.
TCTCTCAACCCGGGCCTGCGTGGCCTCAGGAAAGAAATCAATACCCAGACGAATTCAACCAGGGCAATAAAGCCGAGGCCGATCCAGAGTTTTGTCAAAAACGATCTTCTGGATGGTTCAATTTCAGATTCTTTTGTTTTAGTATTATCTGACATAAACCTCATCGTTCGCTTACCTGCGCGAACCCTTAGATTAATTCTTATATCGACATAAATCTTTATTACGTTTTGTTTTTAGGTTTCAGGTGTCAGTGTTCAGGTGTCAGTTCTTGCGGTTTCTGACACCTGACACCTGAAACCTGATTGTCCCTGACACCTCTATCTATCCTGTACCCTGAACCCTGAAACCTGTACCTACTACGGCCATGTCAACGCCATCCCCTGTCCCCTGAACCATATGCCGGTAATTGTCAAAATAATAAATGAAACCAGAAGTAAAATAAATACAGCCTGGATAGTCTCGTTATTTGTGGCCTCATATTTTTTCTTCATAAGCAGATAAAAGCCGATAACTACCGCTGCCACAATAGCAACCGGCAGCAACCCATTGCGGCTTACTGCCGGTAGATCCGGTAGCCAGGCGGTAAAATCAATGAAAAATTCGTCTGATATAATCCCTATGGGCGTTGCGATCACAGCGGATAATGCGGAAACCATCGCCATCCGGCGTCCCTTTTGAGATATGAACCAGGAACCTGTCACATCTGAATCATATTTTAAATACGGCAAAAAGATTAAGAAGCCTATGACAAAGATCGGAATAATAAAAACGGCAAACAAAGGGTGAAAGTGCAAAAGCAGTTCCTGCATACCCAGAAAATACCAGGGAGCCTTGGCCGGGGTGGGACTGAGCCCCGGATTCGCCTTATCTTCCAACGGTGCGTTTAATATAATGGAAAAGACCAGGATAAAAGCGATTAAAACCAGTGCGACCACAAGTTCACGAAGTATCAGATCCGGGATAGTTGGAACTTTTCCGGCAGCGGTTTCTGATTCTTCTCGTAAAGAACGGGGTGTGACCACACCGCCGGCCTTTCGCACACGCCAAAAATGAAAGGGCATCAGCATGATAAGACATGCAGGGACAATTGCCGAATGCAGGGTGAAGAAGGTTTTGAGAGACTCCGGTCCGATCTCCGCCCCTCCTCTGATTAATTTTTGCAGCCACATTCCTACACCTGGAATATATTCAAACATGCTTGTGCAGATTGTTATTGCCCAGAATGCAAGCTGATCCCAGGGCAGCAGATATCCGGTAAAGTTTGAGATAAGAATAAGAAAAAAAAGGATAAGGCCTATTATCCAGTTGAACTGGCGCGGAGGATGGAAGGCACCGGTAAAAAATACCCGCAGCATGTGCACAAAGACAACAATAACCAGAATGTTGGCACTCCAGTGATGAATGTTGCGAATAAACTGCCCGAACCAGACATCCTGCTGAAGAAGAATAATTGAGTCATAGGCCCTGCCTGGAAACGGCTCATAAACAAATTTCAGCATAATGCCTGTTAAAAAAAGAAGCATTACGAGCGTTGCACCAATTCCGCCGAGCCCCCAGGTATGCGTGAATTTCAGCGACTGTTCAGGAACCGTTCGTGGACGGAAATGCAGGATCAGGTTGTTTAACAGGAATTTTTTACGTTCACGTTCATTTTGAGGAAAAAGTGGTGCCCAAAAGATAGAACTGCGAATACGGCTGAAAAGAGAGACCTTTGCAAAACACCCCCTTTTGTCCAATTTCTGTGTCAGGCTCAAATTGTAATCCTCGAAATATTCAATATATTCCTCCGGTTAAAATTTTCGCCTTCCTTGAACTTGAACAAAATTGGGCATTTTTCAAAGGTCTCTTATCGTCTTAGAGCCTTTTGCCTGCTCTGTGGAATCCCGAAGGGCTATTCCTCTGGGGTGGCTTGTTTATCGAAGATCCGCCGATTTTTTAGCGGATTGATCGAGCGTTTTCCTTAGCTGTAAATTATAAATTGCTACAGCATTAAGCTTTGGATTAACATCTTCCTTTGGGGAACGGTTAGAACATCCTTGGATTTCAACAAGCCGTTTACCCTGTTCTCTAAGAGCTTTGTCCCAAGATCAGTAATTTTGAGAATTATCTTGTCTATGTTTTTGGGGTCTGTCTCCACTTTATTTATTTCAGTTTGTAAATCAAGGATTTGGTATAAAATTTGCAGACTTATCTTTAGCGCTTTTACCTTCATATCGGTTTTATAACGAAGGATTTTTTTAATCTGTTCTTTGGTAAGATCGAGTGGCATAATTAAGAACTCGAGTTCAAAAATCTCAGGCAATTCATCTTCAAAAAAGTCATCCTCAAATTCAAGAGCAGATATCAGCTTCATCTTCTGTTCTTCGTTAAGGATATTCTTGGCCTTGAGCAAATATTCCACTCTTTTTTTCAGCACTTGTCCTTCTAATGAGATTATCTCTTTAGCGAGCTTGTTAACTTTCCGGATGCTCTTTTTCTCTTTAATTTTCGTATCAAAACGTCCCTTTTTTCTGATTTCCGCACCTAATTCAGCAAATTTATTATCAATCTGCATTTCGATTTCGAACTGTGCTTCACCAAACTCATCAATAAGTCCTCCCAGGGCGACAAGCTGCTCTTCAGTCAGGTTTAAATCGCCAATAGCCATACCACCCCTTTTTTCCGCTGCAAAGGCTGACGAACTGAAGACAAGTAATACTACTACAAAAACCGTTAAAACATAACTGCTAATAGGTGATTTTTTCATTTTTCCCCCTTATTAATTGTAGTTTATATTAAAAAACCTTTTTTAACTGCTCGTTTTCCCCATCTATCAAGTTTGTTTTTCTATACTTCCTCTTAACACTATGTCAAGGTAATAAAAAAAATCAGAATTCCTCCCATGCACACGGGAAAAATTCCCGGCCATGGGAATTTTCCTATAAAAAATGAAGCCTTTCCCCTATGGACAATACAAATAGAAGCAGAAATAGTTGGTCGGAACAAATAAGAACAAAGATGACCTGAATCCATGCGCTTAAAATGAAAACTTATTTTTTAAGCAACGCTACCCTGGAAGATTTACTGACAATTTGGCGAGGTGATCAGAATGGAAGATGATGGTAAGGCAAAAAAGCACCTTGTAAGTAAAGTGGTAGAACTGCGCCAATGTGTTGCCGTATTGAATGCCACGAAGACTGAGCGCAGGCAGGGAGGAGCGGGGCGGCGGAAGAGCGAGGCGAGGTTCCAAAATCTCCTGGATTACATTCCGGGGGTATCGATACAGGGATACACGACGGACGGTATCGTGCGTTACTGGAACAAGGCCAGCGAAGAGATCTATGGCTACACGGTCAAAGAGGCGATGGGCCGGAACCTGGCAGACCTGATAATCCCACCGGAAGATAAACTCAATTTTAAGCAAGCTCTTGAACTGGGAGCGAAGTGCACCAGGTCCGGGGAGTTTATGCCTTCAGGCGAACTCATGCTATTGCATAAGAACGGTTCCCTGGTTCCAGTATATTCCATCCATACGGTTGTCTGTCTTAATGGCAGGCCCAATTTAATGTACTGCATAGCCGTTGACCTGTCTGAGCGTAAACGAACTGAGAAGGCGTTGCAAAAGGCTCACAATGAGCTGGAACGACGTGTAGAGGAGCGAACTGCCGAACTTGCAAAAGCAGTCGCTTCACTGAGAAAAGAAATTGAAGATCGCAAGCGGGCCGAGAAGGCGTTGCGTGAGAGCCAGGAATGGTTTCGTGCCATTTTCGAGACGGCCGAAGATTCAATCTTCATCAAAGATCGCAACTTAAAATACACCCACGTCAATCCAACCATGGAGCGCTTATTTAGAGTCCAGGCTTCTCAACTTTTGGAGAAATCTGATGAGGAACTTTTTGGAGATGAAGCGGCAGCACATATAAGAGAGGTAGATTCTTCTGTTCTGAGAGGTGAGATTATTGAGGAAGTAGACACAAAACCGCTGGCTGGGGTTCACACAACATTTCACGTTATTAAAGTGCCGATTAGAGATAATTCGGGAGAAATTATCGGTCTTTGTGGAATTGCTCGGGACATTACAAAGCAAAAGCAGGCAGAGGAGGCGTTGCGGAAATCCTACACTGAGATCGAACAACTCAAAGACCGCCTCCAGGCAGAGAGTGAATATTTGCGGGCGGAGATTAAGCTTGCCCACAGCCATGGGGAAATCGTCGGAGAGAGTGAGGCGATAAAAAGGGTTTTTCTCCAGATAGAGCAGGTTGCCCCAACCGAATCATTGGTGCTCATCACCGGCGAAACCGGCACCGGAAAAGAATTGACTGCCCGGGCCATTCACAATCTCAGCAAGCGCAAAGACCGGGTGATGGTGAAAGTCGATTGCGCTTCCCTGCCGTCTGCTTTGGTGGAAAGCGAACTGTTCGGCCGGCAAAAAGGGGCCTATACCGGGGCATTGACCAGTCAGGTGG
>JAUWMJ010000074.1 GCA_030613225.1 Desulfobacterales bacterium | reverse complement strand
ATATGATTTTTGATAAAGACAATTGGCAGGAAATATTCAGCGCTTTAAAAAAAAACAAGTTGCGTGCGGTTTTAACAGCATTTGGTGTGTTTTGGGGCGTTTTTATGCTGATTATTATGCTGGGTAGCGGAAACGGTCTGCAAAACGGTGTAATAAAGGATTTTAAAAAAATAGCAACCAACAGCGTATTTATCTGGCCGCGACAAACAACTGTTTCTTATAAAGGATTTCCGCGAGGGAGACGGTTTAGATTTAACAATGATGATATTAAAGCTTTAAAAGATAATATAACAGAAATCGAATACATTGCTCCCCGGAATAAACTGGGTGGCCATCGAGGGATCAGTAATGTAAATAGAGGACTAAAGAACGGGGCTTTTAGTATTTATGGTGATTTTCCTGAAATCTACTTCATAAAACTGATGGATATCACTTACGGCCGTTTTATGAATCATCTTGACCTTAAGGAGAAACGCAAAGTAGCCGTAATCGGAGACAGGGTTTTTAAAATATTGTTTGGTCCCGGAGAAAACCCGATCGAGAAATATATAAAGATACAAGGTGTTCATTTTAAAGTGGTCGGTGTATTTAATAGTAAGGCGCTGGGGGATGAGGAAGAAGAAGAAAACCAGGCAATTTTTATACCATTTACAACCTTTCAGCAGGCATTTAATTACGGCAACCGTGTAAGCTGGTTTTCCCTGACATCTGTTAAAGATGTTCCGGTCTCTAAAGTAGAACAAAAAGCCATTGCTCTTCTTGCGGCCCGTCATTATGTCGCCCCGAATGATATCCATGCTTTCGGACACTGGAATACCGAAAAAGAATTCCAAAAGTTTGTAGGTTTATTTCGTGGAATTAGAATACTGGTCTGGTTTGTCGGGACAATGACTTTGATTGCAGGCATTATTGGTGTAAGTAATATAATGCTCGTAATCGTTAAGGAAAGAACCAGAGAAATCGGTATCAGAAGGGCGGTCGGCGCTACGCCATGGAAAATTATCAGTAACATAATCTCAGAATCAATTTTATTAACCGCTTTTGCCGGTTACTTAGGACTGGTTGTCGGCGTCGGGACGTTGGAGACGGTTTCAAAAGGATTAGAAATTTTTGGACGTTCCACAGATATGTTCCAAAACCCCGGAGTTGACTTTCAGATTGCAATAATCGCATTAATCGTACTTATTGTTTCCGGTATTTTAGCCGGTATGATTCCCGCCCATCGGGCTGTCAGCATCAAACCGGTTGACGCCATAAGGAATGCATAAAGAAATGAAACTATTCTTTAAAATTTTTGCCCTGATTTTAATCTTAATTGTCTTTGGAGGCACTCTTGTCTTTTTATATAATAAATCCAAAAAAAAACCGGTCATTTTTGAAACCCAGAGCCCTTTTTTAACAACTATTATCAAAAAAACAGTAGCCACAGGATACATTGTCCCGAGAAAAGAAATTGAAATAAAACCGCAGATCTCCGGCATTCTTGAGGAAATCTTTGTAGAGCCCGGCGATAAAGTTAGAAAGGACGACCTTATCGCCAGAATACGAGTTATTCCGAATATGATCAGCTTAAACAATGCCGAGGCAAGATTTAATCTGGCCCGGATCAATCTGGATGACACCAAAAGGGAACTCGATCGGCGATATAAATTACATGAAAAGGGAATAATATCGGCCTCTAAATATCAGGAATATGAGATGGCATATAATAGTGCCAGGGAAGAATTGGATGCTGCTGACAACAATTTGCAGTTAATTAAAGCCGGAGTTACAAAAAATCCTGGTGAAGAAACCAATACGTTGATCAGATCAACCATCGACGGAATGATTCTGGATATTCCTGTTAAAGAAGGTAAGTCTGTCATTGAAACAAATAACTTTAACGCGGGAACAACCATCGCTGTTATTGCCGATATGATGGAAATGATTTTTAAAGGCAAAGTTGATGAATCCGAAGTAGGAAAAATAAAAACAGGTATGAATTTAATCCTCTCGGTCGGTGCCGTAGAGAAAGAAAAATTCGACGCCATTCTGGAATATATTTCGCCAAAAGGGGTTAAGGAGGAAGGTGCCATACAGTTTGAAATACGAGCTAAGATGAAGCTGAAAAAATCTCATTTCATCAGAGCCGGTTACAGCGCCAATGCCGACATTGTTCTGGAAAAAAAAGATAGCGTATTGGCCATCAATGAAAGTTTATTGCAATTTGAAGAAGACAGGGTATTCGTAGAAGTTGAAAACGGACCCCGGCAATTCGAAAAAAGATATATTGAGGTAGGACTTTCAAATGGTATTAATATTGAAATCGTTAAAGGTCTATCCAGGAAAGATAAAGTAAAAGTCTGGAATAAAGTGAAAATGTAGCTCAGGTTCAGGGTTCAGGGGTTCAGGGTTCAGGTTTCGGGTTACAAACAACGTTTTGTTTGTTCTTACGTTGATTATTTTATGCCATATTTTTTTCTATCATTATTAAGGGCTCGCGAAAAATTAACTTCACATTTTATGCACCCCAAGGGCATTTGCTTCGCGGCACATCCTGGATTCAGGCCAGCTTTGCCCGATCCTCAACTCCAAAATCCTCTAAATAGCTCGCTATTCCTGTGGTTTTGAAGCATCGGATCGAACAAATCTGACCTAAATCCATGCGCCTGAAATGTAAACTTATTTTTGCGCGAACCCTTAGCTTTGCGAACCTCAAGTATATCTATCCATAATGGGTATGTGTTGTGACTCTTGACAACACTTATCAATGTTGTTATTATATCCAACATGAACGCCAAATTAATGCTCAATGAGCGCCACATCCTATCCGAAAATGCTTTCGTTGAAATGGTGGTGTGGTTACTCTCCTCGCCTCTTTCAAAAAGTCACCATGGTTTCAAGTATCGGCTTGCCCTTGTTGTGAATGGTAATTGTGTGCTACGCTATGACAACGAGGCAGGCAAGGGTGATCACAAGCATATAGGTGAGGATGAAATTCCATACATTTTCACTACACCGAAAGCATTGCTTGAAGATTTCTGGAACGATGTGGACAACTGGAGGTTTTAACATGCGTACCGTAATATTGGGGATTTCTTCCCGTGAGAAAATCAACAAACGGTTACTTGGAGCTTTAGAGGGAAAACCGCAAGGAACATTCATCAGCTTCGAGTCGCCTACGCTCCTTTTTAAGGTGCTCTCGGGCAATCGATGGGAGCTGCTCAAAGTTATGACAGACGCAGGGCCAATGTCAATACGTGAAGCAGCGCGTCGTTTGGGCAGAGACGTAAAAGCAGTGCATCGTGATGTGCACATGCTTTTGAATGTTGGAATATTGCAAAAGACCGATAAAGGTCAAATCGAATTCCCCTTTGAAGCAGTGCATGTTGATTTCATGCTGAAAGCGGCTTGATATTCTTGGGCTAACAAGGCGGCTGCGGCTGGTACTCCTTTTGCTGTTTTTCAACTGAAGCCTGCTGATTTAGAATCTCTCACAAAGGGGAGATGGGTTGATTTATCAGAAGAAATATAACCTGTCAGTTCAGGTGCCAGGGCCGAGCCTTTTTTTGCACTATGTTGTGTAATCAATAATTCAACCTATCTATCGGGGTTTGTGGGTTAGATTCTTCCTGGCCTTGCTCAAGAAATGCATATTTATTGCACTACCTCAGCAGATAGCCATTTCTCGTGATGCTATTCGCCATTATTAACACCTTTCAAATTCGGACATTTTTGCCTTGCCATTCTGACAAAAAAGACCTATAAAGCATACATGAACGGCAACGAACTTCTCAAGAAGCTGAAAAACTTGGTAAGCAAAATAATATTGCTGTCCGCTTTGAGACGAAACGCGGCAAGGGCAGCCACGGGACCTTGTATTACGGCCTTCATAAAACTATTCTCAAAGACCGCAAAAAAGAAATCGGACCGGGCCTTTTGAGCAAGATTTTTTCGGACCTCGGCCTTGACAAAAATGCTATAGAATAAGGAGGTAAATGCATGTTTCAATTTATCTATCCAGCTAAAATCAAAAAAGATGAGGCCGGATTTTTCCTGGTCACATTTCCTGATATTCCTTTTGCCGCCACTGACGGTAAAACTATGGCCGAATCGTTGGAGGAAGCACGTGATTGTCTGGAAGAAGCCATTGCCGTCTCTATTGCTGAAAATCTTGATTTCCCTTTTCCCTCATCTATTCGAAAAGGACATCACTCTATTCCATTGACAGCCCGGATGTCTGCCAAAGTAGCGCTCTATATTGCAGTACGTGAAACCGGCATTAGCAAGTCCGAACTGGCGCGCGGGCTTGGTGTGGATGAAAAGGAAATACGCCGAATGCTCTCTCCCCGGCACCAAACCAAGCTGCCACGAATAGAGCAGGCTCTTTCGGCTCTTGGCTATCAATTGTCGGTCTCATTGCTAAAAGCTGCTTAAAATCAGCATAAAAATTATTTCCGGCAGCGAACATAGATTTATACTCTACAGGAAAGCAAAATATGGCTCGACTACTAAATTCCCATAATACCTATTCTAAATCTTTAGAAGGAAACTTCCGCAACCGTAGCTTCTGGTTAGAAAATCTGCCAGAGATCCCGGGCGTGGAGCCACTACGTGGGTCTACTCGATGCGATATTGCTATCATAGGCGGAGGTTTTACAGGTCTTTCCACCGCTTATAATACACGAAAACTGCTCCCTGGAGCGGATGTACGTGTTCTTGAGGCAAACATATGTGGTTTCGGGTCTAGCGGACGCAACGGTGGTTTCTCATCAACTCTTTTCGGCATGGCCAAAAGCTTGACGGCGTTGAGGTTCGGTAAAAAACAAGCGATCGCAGCCCATCATTATATGGAAGACGCTGTGGGCTATGTGGATCAAATAGTTCGTGAACACGATATCAATTGTAATTATGAACAAAGGGGTTCCATGCTGGTTGCGACAACACAAGCTCAGATACAACGAGTCGAACATGAGTTTAACATCGCAGATAGCTGGGGTCTTGAAGGAATCGAAGCTTGGGATGAAGCCCGTCTGGCTGAAGAGTTTCACACACGGCTTTATCGTCGTGGTCTGTTCGAGAGCCGTAGTGCATTGTTGAACCCAGCTCGTCTGGCACGTGGATTGATGCGAATCGCTAAGGAAGCTGGCGCTATAATCCATGAGATGTCACCTGTGGCCTCGATTGAGGAGCTATCGACCGGCTTTCGCATTCGCACCTTTGAAGGAGAGTTGCATGCTGACCGATTGGTATATGCCACAAATGCATACTCGGTCCTATTTCCGCGCCTGTCTGCTAAACAAACTCCTATATTCCAGCACATCGTTCTTTCAGAGCCGTTAACAGATGTGCAACTTAAATCAATTGGTTGGCAGTCCCGATGTGGGTTGGAAGATGCCCGTAGCCAGCTTCATTACTATCGATTAACTGCGGATAACCGTATTTTAATGGGTGGCGGGAATATATCCCCAGTTTACGGCCGCAAACTTGATCATGATTCGAATAAAAGAGTATTCGCCCATTTAGAGCAGCATGTGATCAATATATATCCCCAACTAAGAGGATTAAAGTTTACACATCACTGGGGCGGGGCTGTGTCGATTGCTGTAGATATGGCTCCTGTTATCGGGTATTTGGGTCGTAAACAACGAGCGCTTTTCTCGCTTGGATTGATGGGGCATGGTGTATCAATGGCCCCGTACAATGGACTCTGTCTGGCTGAACTGCTCGCGGATCAAAAAAGCAAACGTACTGAAATGTTCTTTGTTGGACGCCGGACGATTCCCTGGCCGCCACATGTGATCCGTTTCCCAATACTACACGGCATTCGTGGTTTATTAAAGCTCGAAGACCGTTTGCGTTGGGACTAAAGGGCTGTGAAGAGAAAACATAACAAGGCAAATGCACTCGGACGTCAAAAAGCGCCGCTCGTTCTTCACTATGCTTTTTGCCACCGGTGATTTGCAACGTTGGTTGCTAATAAAATCGATTTGGGAGGTTCTGATGAAAAAGATACTTCAAACAATATTTTATTTTCTAATTGTATCAGCAATAAGTTCATCGCAACTTGTATTAGCAGATGGGGAAAAGCCTATCCCAATTGAGAAGGAAATTATTTCTGAGATAATGACAAATTACAAGAGTCATTTACAACAGCTTAATTCAAAAATTCTTTCTCTTTCAGATGACAAGCTTCAACAGGTGCGCAATATGAAGGAGGCTTCGGAAAAGGCTTTTACCGATAATGGTTATAGCTTTTCAGCGACATTATCAAGTATTGCCAATGATGGATTCGGGTTTGAAAATGAACAGGAATACAATGACAAGAGGGAGGCTGCTGAATCATTACTAGGTATTTTTATAACACCAATGTACGTATTGGATGACCTTGAATTGCTACCACAAATATATTCAAAAATCGATGCAAAAAATATATTAACATTGTCAGTTTGGGTGGTAAGCGGTCTTGAAGCTGGAGACCCATCTTTATTTATTAAGAACACTTCAAACTCAGCCTCAAAGTCCTCTCATAATAGCTCGGAGTCCCAAGTAAATCCTTTCAATAAAGAAGATCTAGATTTACATCTCCGGCACAAGTGGGCTTCTCTTCAAAAGGCTTTAGAAGAAGGAGAAATTGAAGAGGCTTCATTATATTTTGTTTCTACAAAAAGAAATGCCTACAAAGAAACATTCCAGTCATCACAAGAAGTTCGTAATACTATTTTGAACCTCAAAATTATAAACCTCGTCGGATATGATGTTGCAAGAGTGAAATATATTGCGAGTTATGATCTGGCAATTAAGGGCAAGAATACCAGTATTGGCACTTACATAATTTTTGTTCTGGATATAGGCGGGCAATGGAAAGTTGAATTTTTTTGAATTCATATTGAATGCATGTGACAAACTGAATAATAAAGTTTTTTGTCTAACAAGACGGTTGCACTGACCGCAGGAGCCGTGCCGCTTACAGTGTTTTCGGTTATTGAAAGTCCTTAGGGCTCGCGCAAAAATAACTTCACATTTTATGCACCCCAAGGGCATTTGCTTCGCGGCACATCCCGGATTCAGGCATTATTTGTCCGATCCTCAACTCCAAAATCCTCGCAATAGCTTGCTATTCCTGTGGTTTTGCAGCCTCGGATCGAACAAATCTGACCTAAATCCATGTGCCTAAAATGTTAATTTGTTTTTGCGCTAACCCTAAATAACATGGTGCTGAAAAAAAATTGCTTTATTTAAAAAAAAGTGTTGCTTTGTTGTTTTCAGGGTGCTAATTGCGCAATTATTAGCTTGAACACAATTATTTTTTCAAGCTAGGGGGTATGATTTTCCCCGGTAATTCCGGTTAACATATTAGCCTGGACCGTATGCTATTGTTTTGTGTGAGTAAATGTAGCCTCCCACTGATACGGTCCAGGCCTTTTTTTTGGTTGCAGGTCAGCCTCCAATTGAAGACATTTGACTTAAAACCTCTGCTGGATTGCTGACTGAAAGGTTGTGGTCGGAAGGCTTGTGGTGTACAGCCGCCAGGAAAATCTCAGCCAGCTCTTCATCGGAACATCCTTTTCTTAAAAGGCTCTTTAAATCTTCGTGATGGTCTGATAAAAGGCAGGGCCTAAGTTGTCCGCTTGCAGTTAATCTTAGTCTGTTGCATCTGTTGCAAAAGTGATGGCTCAAGGCACCGATAAATCCTATTTCTCCCTTTGCCCCTTCAAATTTGTAACGTTCAGCAGGACCGTCATTTATACCGTTTTTAACAGGAATAAGTTTTCCGATTTTACTTATGCGTTTTTTTATTTCAGGTACAAGTAACATCGGACCGTATTTCATACGAGATTTTCCTATGGGCATATACTCGATAAATCGGATATGAAAGGGGTATGAAAATGACAGTCTTGCAAAATTTGCAAGTTCATCATCATTAACCCCGCTTAAGGCAACCATGTTCAGTTTAATCGGATCAAAGCCATTTTTATGGGCAAGCTCTATTCCTTCCCAAACCTGATCGAACCTGTCGTGCCCGGTTATTTCCTTATATTTATTTCTGCTCAATGTATCGAGACTTATATTTATCCGTTTTATTCCTGCGGCTTTTATTTTCTCAATATTATCTTTGAGAGAAACACCGTTGGTTGTCAGAGCGATATCGCTAAGTCCATCCATATCGGCCAGTTGTTCAAGAAAGTCATAAACGCCTTTTCTGACAAGAGGTTCGCCTCCTGTTATTCTTACTTTGGAGATTCCGAGGCTAATTCCTACCTTAATAATTCTTATAATTTCTTCATAGCGTAATATTTCGTTGTGGGGGAGTCTGGGAATAAAACCAGGAGGCATACAATACATGCATTGCAGATTACAGCGGTCAGTAATTGATATGCGAAGATAGTTAAGATGTCGGTTATATTTATCGATTAATTTTTGTTTTAGCATTTTATTCAATTCTTAAAACCACGTCCTTCCCCGCATAACGGGATCTTCGATAGGCGTGGTCAGAGATAATTGGTTTTGCCTGAGTAATGAGAGTGACTAAAGTGAGCTAAAGTGCCTAAAGTGTCTAAAGTGAAGGTATTCTGTCTATTTTATTTTTATAAAAAAGATGGCTTGCCGGGGCGTAGCCAATCAGGCTTCACCTTTGGTTACGCCGCGACAAGAGGCGAAGATGGCTTGCCGGGGCGTAGCCAAAGGCGAAGACCGGAGCGGAGCGACACCACAACTTTAGTCACTTTAGCTCACTTTAGGCACTTTAGGCACTTTAACCCTGTCTTTCGGGCGTGGATTCTTTACTTTAGTTTAAATTAAATTTTTCACGATACTCAGGAATGGTTTCCATTGGAGGTCTTTCAAAACCTTCGATTTTCAGTTTGTCGGGTTTAATTTTGTTTTTAACAAGATTGTATTGAATCATTTCGGAAAAAATGTCTTTTTTCAAATCGATTAGTTCTAGTTTTTCTATGCGGTTAAAAAATGTTTTAAGAATAACAAACGCCATTTTCCCCAAAGCTTTCGTGTCCTGGTTTCTGTGAATCCGTCTTTCCAGATCCACCTGTGAGATAACATCAAGCCCCCATTTTTCACAAATATCAAGGATCATGCTGGTTTCAACACCGTATCCGATGGGAAAAGGTATTTTTTCAAATATTTCCCTGAAACCGGCATACTCACCTGACAGAGGCTGTAATATCTGGGTTAATTCAGGAAAAAAAAGTGAAAACAAGGGTCTGATAACGAGCTCCGTCACTCTGCCACCACCGGTGGGCCTGATCTTACTTTTTCCGATGGCGATGGGCCTGTCGTAAAAGGCCTTGGTGTATTTAATTCTATCAAAAAGAAGAAGGGGGGCTATGAGTCCGTAAACAAACCTGTGGTGAATGTTTTTAATATCCGCATCAATATAAACAATGATATCGCCTTTAGTGACGTAAAGCGCTTTCCAGAGGTTTTCGCCTTTTCCTTTAAATTGTTCAAGGTCCGGTAAAATACTGTTCGCTTCATATACATCTGCGCCAAAAGATTTCGCAATTTCCAGTGTATTATCCTTTGAACCGGAATCAATAACAACAATTTCATCTAAAAGCGGATGACGAGTCAT
>JAUWMJ010000272.1 GCA_030613225.1 Desulfobacterales bacterium | reverse complement strand
TAAATAGTCAATCTTCAATCGACAATCTTCAATCATTTGGAGACGATGAAAATATTTCAATCCAATTTTTTTGACACCAAATGCAAAAAAATAACTTTTAAGGTACTAAATAGAAAGTAACCGTTCACGGGTTCAGAGGTTCAAGGTTCAGAGGTTGCTTTCGTTCCCTGCTTCGCTGTAGGAACGAATGTCCGGCGTTTAAGCGCAGGCATATATGTGACCGATGACCAGAGACCGATACCGCATTAGAGATCATAAAGAGCGGAATCTTATCAGGTTCTTATATACCGGCAGCTGGCGTAGAGCGCCGGAATGAGTGGAAAGACAACCCTGAACCTTTGAACGTTGAACCGTGAACGGTTACATATTTTTTAGTTACGTATTATTCTGAAAAGATTTCAGTTATCGCAAATAAACATGAAGTGTAGCGAGTGGATCAACCTAGAGAATCAGAAAAAGAGAGATCAAGATTAGTAAAATCTGAAATGAAAAGTAGATTGAAAAATTTAATGACCTTTATATTTTATGATAACAGCTCATTCCGGCTGTGTCAAGAAAAAAGTACCACATTGTGGCATTAAATTTGTTTGACTAAATATTAGATGATTTAACTTCAAACAGCGACGATACGCATTACGTATTTCAAGCATTAATTAACAATTCATGCTTTGACATCTTTCTTGCCTCCAGGACCAGTTGTTTTTTTCTTGACAAACACTACCACAATGTGGCACTATTAAGGCAAGTTGCCACATTGCAATATTTCATCCGATAAGTGTTGAGGTGGAAAGCTGTCACAGACAGGGGTACGGCTGTGTCCGCCTTAAAATAGCTGGTTATCATAATAAGTCGAGACAAGGGGGTAAAATGGCTACTCAGAAAATATTGCTGCCGTATAATTTCACATCACATGATCGAAAGGCAATGGAATTTGTTATTCGTTTTTTTGCCCATCAAAATGATGTTACAGTCACTATCTTTACTGCATATACACCTTTGCCAGAAATCAAGACCGGTAATGATAATGTGATGGAAAGATTGAAAAGCGGCCTCATTTATCTACAACAACAAAATAGTGAACTGAAAGCCAGTCTAATGGATGCGGTGCAAGCTCTTATAAAAGGCGGTTTTTCAAAAGACTGCGTCAGCTTTATCTTCAAACCCAGAAAAAGGGACATCGCTACTGAAATTATTCAGCTTGTCAAGAATGAAAAATTTAACATAGTTGTTGTTAATCACAAATCTGGTAAGGCTACCCATTTCTTTACAGGAAGTGTTTTTAACAAAGTTGTAAGTGCCTTGCACAACACATGTATTTGCGTTGTTACCTGAGTAACGCCAATAGAAAAGACGGGCCACAGTATGATGACACCAGTTGAACAATGCCTTTGTTTGGCCAATAAATAATTTCCAAACATACGAGGAGGTCTCCCATGGCAGTTGAAAATAAAATTGATATCAATATTTTTAAAATCGTTACCAAGGCTATTGCCGAATCTGGCGATTTAGTAATCATGGCCAACCATCTTACCCAACTGCTAGTGGGTGCGCTCGAAATAAAAGGGTGCACACTCTTTGTTTTGAATCCGGTTACCAAAGAGCTTGAGGTTCTGGCAAGTTTTGGGATGAGCATAAATTATATGAATAAAGGCCCTGTTGTTTTTGATAAAAGCATCGGTTGCATTAAGAAAAAAGACTCGATTGTAATTAAAAATATTGCAAGCTCAAATCTACTGCAATACCCAGATGAGGCCAAAAAAGAAGGTATTGCTGCCATTATTTCTCTCCCGATCCTTTTTAGTGGGAACACTGTTGCTGTTGGCGCTTTACGGCTCTATCATTATGAAGTATGGGATATTTCAGATCAGGATCTTGATTCTTTACTTCTCCTTGCCGAGAACATCGGTCTTGCCATGATGTACACCCGGCTTCTTAATATCGTAAAAACTGTTCAGGATGCTGTTATGGAATTACCAATGGAATTGACTCAGCTGGTAAAAATTGATTAGGACCAATATTCCATCTGTAATGAGCTCTATTCAACGACAAGAATGGAACACTGTCATTAACTTTGAACCTAAATTGAGCGATTTTTTACTCGATCTGCGCCGATCTCTTGCGCATAAAGGCTTTGCAAAAATCCTCGACATATCCACGGGTATGCACCCCAAGGGTATTTCCTGCGGGGCACCTGCGGTTTTTGCAAATCCTTATGCATCAAGATCTCAGCACATATCTTCGCAAAAAATCGCTCAACTTAGGTATAAGCAAAATCCGAATAGTTGGAGTATTCATGCTTTACGGAAAATATCAGTTTCTATGCCGGCTTGAAAATGAAGCTATTCTTCCACCTTATAAAGGATCAACATGCAGAGGCGTTTTCGGTCGTGCATTGAAAAAGGTCGTATGCGCTTTAAAAAAGCAGGAATGCAGCCAGTGCCTTTTAAGACAAAAATCAACAATTACCTTGAACCGGTTAAATCATGGCTCGCTGAAAACGTGGCAAAATCCGACTATGTACTTATCCAGGTTGATTTCGGTGCTTGTTACATTATGGTTCATTTTGCTTTTGAAAAAGGCCTTATTCCCGTTTATTCAACAACAAGGAGAGAAGCTGTTGAAGAACATGGCAACGATGGATCGATAAAACTTGTTCATCAGTTTAAACACCAGATTTTCAGAAAATACGGAGTTTGATTATGAAAGGTGTTCTAAAAAATAAGCAAACAGAAAAATGGGTCAAAACATGGAAACGTGCAGGCATAGTCCTTGATGAAATAAAGCGACGTGAACTTCAAGGGTATGATTATAATAAAAACCGTAAAATAGTAGATGAAATGCTCCAGTGGGCGCATCGTCATCGAAAAACCAGGCTGACCAGCGGCCTCGTTGAACAGCAGCGTCTTTTTAAGAAAATAAAAAACAAAAAGGCAGACTCATGAACTCATTATTTAAAGCCGGATTGGAAATTCAAAACTATTTGAATTCAAAAAAATGGCCGTTTTGTTTTATCGGAGGACTGGCGGTCATCCGATGGGGTGAAGTACGGATGACCCAGGATATTGACCTGTGTATTTTATCCGGATTTGGCAGTGAAAAGAAGTATATCGACGGCCTCCTTCGAAGATTTAAGTCACGGATAGAAGATGCAAAAGAATTTGCAATAACCAACAGAGTGTTACTTTTAAATGCTTCAAATGATGTTCCGCTCGATCTGACCCTTTCAGGTTTGCCTTTTGAAAAACAGATGATAGATCGCGCCACCCCTTTTCCTTATGCACCTGGTTTTTCACTTCTAACCTGTTCGGCTGAAGATCTTATTGTGCTGAAAGCATTTGCTGATCGTGCCCAGGACTGGATTGATGTTCGAGGAATCATTATCCGGCAGAAAGGACAACTCGATATTGAATATATCTTTGAACATTTAACGCCGTTAAGCGAACTTAAAGAGTCGGAGGGAATCCTGGATAATCTGAATGATATTATTAAAATAGAAAACGAAAAATAAGCATTTTTCAGGAGCGGGAAGGAATCTATTATGTCACGTGTTTTTATACCTTTTTTAGGAACCAATGATTATCTGCCCTGCACATATTTTTATCATGAAAAAGAATCGCAAAACATAAGATTTGTTCAGGAAGCTACCCTTTTGCTCTGTAGTCTTTGATTGCATTGTTATATCCTTCGCATTGAAATTGACCTGAACTACGAAGGGATTGCGACCCCATATCCAACTTAGTTAGCGCACCTTTTTCTTTAGATTAGAAAGATGGCCTGACTTACGAAGGGATTGCGACCATGCTTCGTCCCGCAGGCTTCGCATGGCAGGCCACTTAGATTGGGATTCAACTCAATTGCGAGGGGATTGCGGACAAAAGAAAACCCCGAACGGAAAATACCGAACGGGGTATGAATTTACACGCTCTATGAATAGGAGGCGTTTTAGAACTGCTATTAACCTAAAGCCGCTATTTTTGTATTTCGGGGAATAAGTTCTTCAACAGTATTAATCAGGGCCTTTAATTGGAAGGGTTTTTTAAAAATGGTATCAAAGCTATTGTCTTCAAAGGCCCAGGGAGTTCCTGACATACCTATAACCGGTACATATTTTTTATCAGAATTGCGAATGTGCTTAGCAACGCTGTTACCATCTACACCTGGCATGCATATATCTGTTATGACCAGGTCAAAACAGTCGTTATCAAATTTTTGAATACCTTCACCTCCATCATCTGCTGTGTCAACATCGTGCCCGTGCATTTCCAACAGCTGCTGTATCATGCTTATGATAACTTTTTCATCATCAATAACCAGAATTTTGCACATAATTTATCCTCGATACGATAGGTACGGTATTTTTTAAGTAACCGTTCACGGGTTCAAAGGTTCAAGGTTGCATTCTTGTCCCCGAACGTAATTTCGGAGGCATTTATGCGAGTAGCGTCCTGCTTCGCTTAAAAGCTACGTCAGGACATGCCCGGCTTCGTCATTCCCAATCTGAAAATTGGCGGCGCATTGGCAGTTATGTGGCAAACCAGCATTTTTTACTATAACTTTGAGTCTGCAGTTTTTTCCTTGTCCCTAACCCTGAACCTGTGAACGGATACTTTTTTAAATTTTTTATATAATATAACTCTTTTCTTCATTTTGTCAACAACATATTGTATATAAACTAATTCATTATACTATATGTTGTGTATCTTGCCTTTTAATTTAAAAGGTCTGCCCATTAATATTTGTCTATTAAAAGCCTTCCCTTTTGAAGGATTTTCCCTCCTTTTAAAGACTTAAGTGCAGGCAAATAGTGTATTAATCAGACCCTGCGCATGTTAGCGGAAAATATTTATCTGAAAGATCCATTATAAAAATTTGACATAATCCAGACCTCGTAGATTATAGCATATCATGGCGCAATATTTTGGACAAAAAGCTCCGTTTTCAGTCTATACTTTGGGTTGAAAGGTTCACAGTTCAAAGGTTCAGAGGTTATCCGCCATCACATTAACCTAAAGGAATCAATAGGTAAGAAAAAAGAGCTAAGCACTTAACCTTGAACCGGGAACCCTGAACCTCATAACCCAGACCGGCC
>JAUWMJ010000124.1 GCA_030613225.1 Desulfobacterales bacterium | reverse complement strand
ATGATGATGGCGTCGTAGAAAGTCTCATCTACTGCTAACTAAATTATAACATTTTGATATAATAGATAAGGGCTCGGTAAAAAATAAATTGGTATTTTAGGCGCTCAGATTTAGGTCGGATTTGGTCGATCCGATTGAGTGAAGCCACAGGAATAGCAAGCTATTTCGAGGACTTCGCGATTGAGGAACGGCCAAATCCGGCCTGAAGCTGGGATGTGCCGCGAAGCAAATGCCCTTGGGGTGCATAAAATGCCAAGTTATTATTTTCCGAGCCCTAAGTGGGACCGGGACTTTTTTGAAAGATATATCTGCTCGATATTTAAAAGCCTTTTTCAAAGCACTTCTGTCATCGTTTCCCGGCCCTTTAGTTGTGCGGTTAGACATAAAAAATAGAAAATATGACTATTGAAAAGTTCATCAACCGAATTAAACATATAGAACATGGATTTGCTGATATTACAGGGTTTCCGTTCCGACTGCCTGGAGGAAAATCAAGGAGACATCCCACCAATTTTAAAGTTTTATTAAATAAAATAATGTGAAAAGTGCGTAGTTCATTTATTCTTGATTTATATTGTACAACTATCGTATAGAGTTTTATCCATCATCCCGCTTATTAAACGTATCGTCCGAGCTTTTCAAACTGTTTCTGCCAAACTGGGCTTTTTCCTGCATTCTTGTACTGCGGGACAAGTGTTGTGGTCTATCAACGGTAAACACCTATCATGTTAAAACAATTGATACTGATTGTTTTGAGGAAAATTGATAAAGAATGTCTAATAAAAATAAACTAACGGTAAAAGACGAATTAACCGAATTTCTGCTTTACTCCTCCCCAGATGGAAAGGTTAAAGTTGAAATATTTTTTCATAATGAAAATATATGGCTTACCCAAAAACGAATGGCAGAGCTTTTTGGTGTTCAGCGGCCTGCTATAACCAAACACTTGAACAACATTAAAAAAGAAGGAGAGTTAGAAGAAAATTCAGTTAGTTCCATTCTGGAACATACTGCCGAAGATGGTAAAAATTATAAGACAAAATACTACAATCTGGACGCAATCATATCCGTCGGTTATAGAGTAAACTCTTCGCAGGCAACAAAGTTTAGAATTTGGGCAACAGAGCGTCTAAAAGAGTATATGATCAAAGGTTTTATACTTGATGATGAAAGACTTAAAAATGGCAGATATTTTGGTAAAGATTATTTTCGTGAGCTGCTTGAAAGAGTCCGCTCTATTCGTGCAAGTGAACGGAGAATTTATCAACAGATAACTGATATTTTTGCCGAATGCAGCATAGATTACGATTCAAAATCAGATATTACAAAAGATTTTTATGCGACAATACAGAACAAATTTCATTTTGCAATTTCAGGACAAACAGCAGCCGAGATTTTGTACCAAAATGCTGATTCTGATAAAGAGTTTATGGGACTAACTACCTGGAAAAATTCTCCTGATGGCAGAATATTAAAATCAGATGCAAGAATTGCCAAAAACTATCTACAAGAAAAAGAGATATAAAGATTGGAAAGAATCATTTCCGGTTTTTTCGACTATATCGAAAACATTATTGAAAACAGAATCTCTTTTAAAATGGAAGAGTTTGCCCAAAGTGTAAATAATTTTCTATCCTTTAATGAATATAAAATATTGACTGGAAAGGGCACTGTTTCCGCACAAGCAAGCAATGGAAAAAGCATCGTCAGAATATGATAAATTTAATAAAGTACAAAAAATAGAATCGGATTTTGACCGTGAAATTAAAAAACTTTTGAAAAGCAATGAAGAAAACACATATCAGGATAGGGATGCTCATCACTGAGCGCCCCCCGCCTTAAATCTGCCTGCCCTCTACCTTTGATACGGGGCATACCTGTACGTCGAACCACGCTTTTTGCCGCCGACTTCCTTCAGATGTTACATCACTGCAACACTCTCTTGACCGCCATAGTTTTTTACGCGAAGGTGGTTGCCTTAGGCTACCCTTCGCTTCCATCTGGCTGGGCTTGGGACTTGCCTTGACTTCCATAACTGGAACGTATAGGCTTACCCTTAAGAATGTGTGCCGTGCCCGGCATACAACCAGGCGGATGAACCAGACGGGAATTACTTACGGATTTTTTCGTAAAACGTTGTGCTATCTTGAAATGCATCAGGCCCGCTGGTTATCCTCAATCGTTCTGTGAATGCAAAATTATGCTTTCAAATATTTTATTTGATTTAGATGGGACACTTACAGATCCTAAGGATGGTATAACTCGTTGCATTCAATTTGCTCTTGATCAGCTTGGTGCAATATCACCTGGAGTTGATCAACTCGACTGGTGTATTGGTCCACCCCTTAGAGGCTCTTTCTCTCGACTTTTGAATACAAAGGATGGCACCCTGCTCGATCAGGCTCTATTCCATTATCGAAAAAGATTCTCTGAGTGCGGAATGTTCGAAAACGTTATTTACCCTGATGTTATTCCATCTCTTCGAAGAATAAAGGCAGCAGGGTTTCGTGTCTTTTTGGCAACATCCAAGCCCAAAGTTTTCGCAAAACAAATTCTTGACTATTTCAACCTCACTCCATTTTTCAATGCTGTTTATGGAAGTGAACTTAATGGCCACTTATCGGATAAAAGTGAACTTGTAGCTCATATTCTTAATACTGAGAACCTTGATCCAAAAACTACTCTAATCGTCGGTGATCGATCTCATGATATCGTTGGCGGAAAAAAGAATTTTATATTGACCGCAGCGGTGAGTTACGGTTATGGTTCCCGGGAGGAACTTACCTTATCAAAACCGGATTTTATCTTCGACACCATTTCCGATTTGGCCGTTTTTATTGAATCGGAGACAACACCGGACATAGCATTATCTTTCTGTCCCTCCCAATCGGATCAGCGAGATTGTTAACGGGAAAAGATCCATCACTGCCGACACCGCATTGAGACTACAGCGCTATTTTGGGCTTGAGGCTCAGTTTTGGCTGAATTTGCAGACTGAATTTGATTTGAGAATGATGAAGCGTAAAATATGGTTTGATATCAAGCAAAGAATTATTCCAGTTAAAACCACACAGACAGGATTTGAGCATACTACCGGAGCATAATATAGCGGATGAACCGGACGGGAAGAAATCTGGCCGTTTCCCATTCAAGTTTTAAGCTCATTCGTTAGTACCTAGGCCCGCTGGTTATCCGCAATAATTATATTCGCCTCCTTTTTCACTTGACACCTGTTACGTATCTGGTTACAATATGATTGCATGATACATGATACAAAAATTCAAACATAAAGGATTAAAGAAATTATTTGAATCTGGCATTTCCTCTGGAGTCAAACAACAGCATTTAAAGCGCTTAAGGCAAATCCTGGCACTCCTTGAAACGGCTGAAATTCTTGATGATATGGATTTGCCTGGCCTAAAGTTTCATGCACTTAAAGGTAAACGAAAAGGGACTTGGTCAGTGCAAGTGTCAGGAAACTGGCGAGTTACATTTAAACTTAAAAAAGGAGATGTCTTCGATGTAAATTATGAAGATTATCACTAAAGGAGTATATTATGGCTATGCATAATCCACCGCACCCGGGCGAAATAATAAAGGAAATCTGTGTTGAGCCACTTAATTTAACTGTCACTAAGGCAGCGGAATCTCTTGGTGTTACCAGAAAAACACTATCAATGCTCTTGAACGGCAAATCAGGTATTAGTCCTGGAATGTCCCTTAGGCTTTCGAAGGTTTTCGGTCGTTCACCAGAAGGGTGGTTAAGACTGCAACTTCAATATGATTTGTGGAGAGCAAAGCAAGACGTGGATATCAAACATCTAAAACGTATAGCGGCTTAAATGATAATTACTGCGGATAACCTTCTGATAAAGAAAAATCGAAAGATGACGAAATGTCAATGACATTGTATGGAGAAAATAGAAAAATGGACAAGATCGACGAAGCGTATCTTTTACCGACAGCCATGATAGACAGCGACAGTCCGATTATTCTTGAACATGCTGAAAAGATTATCGGTACTGCCGTAAGTTCAGCGGTTGAAAAGTCCGTAAAACTCTACTACGCAGTCAGAGATGGAATCTGGTACGATCCCTATTATCCATTTTACCGTGCCGAGCATTACCGGGCAAGCAATGTATTGAAAAGCGGACGGGGATATTGTGTGAGCAAAGCGTCGCTCCTATGTGCATTGGGAAGAGCGTGCGGGGTTTCGTCACGCGTCGGTTTTGCCACTGTGAGAAATCACCTGGCCACCAGGCAGCTGATAGAGTTTCTGGGTACGGATCTGTTTGTCTATCATGGGTTTACAGAATTCTACCTGGATGGCAGATGGGTTAAAGCCACACCCGCCTTTAATGTTGAACTCTGCAAGAGACATAAAGTCGTCCCCCTCGAATTTAACGGCCTGGAGGATTCCATCTTCCAGCCATACAGCCTGGAAAAAAAACAGTTCATGGAATATCTGGAGGATCACGGAACTTATGCAGATATTCCGGTTGATGATATTGTAACCGCATGGGAGGGAACTTATGGAAAAGAAAGGGTCAGGAAATGGATAGAGGCTTTCGAAAAGTCAGGAGGACTATCGCCCCGAGATTTTAACAGGGAGGATGTTCTTTGATTGAGTTATAAAGAGAAGCAACATGCGATTTAAGCTGATCTTTAATGACCGGAACTTCCGGGGACACAGGATTATATGCATCTGCAATGGATAAAGACAGATCATATAGTTGTGACTCAGGCAAAGCTGACAGATAATCCAGGAAAAAATCAACCTGGGGCACAGGAATTAACGGAATCTGTGGTTTTAAAGCCAGAGCCTGGTAAAATCCTTTAAGGGTTTCTTCAACAGCGCAATCATCAGACCATACAATATCTCCGACTCCGTCTAATCTGTCAAGACGCATCCTGATTGACAGATTTAAAAAAAATACAAGCATACCTTCAATGATGAATTTTAAATCTCTGTCTTTTATTTCAATTCTATTATTATCAAATATGGGCGCATATTGCCGGACAGTAATGAGCTTCAGGTCTATCTCATCGTCTTTAATTTTTATAACAAAATCTCCTGCTGCATGGTGCCATGGAAATATTTGGTTAAAGGTCTCAATATCATAATAGAAGGTAAGAATCATTGCGGCCTGCCTGTAAAGGTTCCTTGTCTGATTTTTTGAAAGGAAAAAGCCGCCGCGAACAGGGTCCCATACAAGTATTTTTTTGCTCGAATCAGCCTGCTCATGTGAAATGTGAAATTCGTTATAACCTTCAAACCATTGCCCTAAAAACATGCTAATGTTAAGATTGTTGGTAAGTCGGATTTCATCTTTGCCGTAAACATCCGGGATGTATGAATTTTTAAATTTCCTGCTCAATTTTTGCAATAGTTCATATTCTCTTTTAATACAGCTTATTCCTGTTTCGGAAACAGCAACATTCAATACAAACGAAAATTTTTTTTCTCCGACAATCGTTTCGATCCGTGCAGGATGATAAAATTCTCCGTGTTTTTCCTGAAAGATATTAACACTCTTGATGTCTGAAAGCTTTATATTTTGATTTGTGGACTGTGATACAGCAGTTATGATTGTTTTGCAGTCGTTTGCCGAAAGGAAAGATCGGGCTGCTGCAAAATAATCCCCATAACAAAAAAAAATGCCGGAAGTCTCTTTGGGCTGCTTTAAGCTCACAGGTATTGAGGATTTCCAGATCTTGCTGTCTTTTTGAACCTGATTTTTTATGTTTGAGAGGAAATAATTAAATTGCGGCTTGTTCGGCATGGGTATTTTCATTTAGGCGCTTAGCGCCATTATATCAACAAGTTGTTGGCGATGTTGCCGAATGGGAATGTTAGTAATTGAAGATTGATGATTGAAGATTGGTGGAAGTCGTTACGCTCAATCGATTTTATTAAAAAGATTTTCATCCTTCAATCATCAATTTTCAATCGACAATCTTCAATTTATCGTTAGGTCCTGTGCTGTTCAATCTCTTTGAGTATTTCCGGCGCGACTTCGTAACCGAGTTCAACAGCTTTGTCGCAATGCTGCACGGCCATTTCATAATGTTTTTTCTCCAGATATGCGACTGCCAGATTATTATGTGCAACGGCAAAGCCCTCTTCAAGTTTAAGAGCCTTTAAGTTTGTCTCTATGCTTTCATCTACCATCCCTTTTATCAGATATGCATTTGCCAGTGTTGTGTAAGCCTGAAGGAAGTTCGGGTTCCATCTTATCGCTTTTTCAAGAGCGTAAATCGCATCTTCAATCTTTCCCAGCTGAAGCTGTGCAAACCCTATGTTTGCCCATCCTTCTGAAAATCCGGCTCTTGACTTGACTGCCCGCTTATTATAATCAAGGCAACCTTCCATATCCCCCCTCTGCAGACAAATTCCACCGAGTTGCACATAAGCCTCGGCAAGATTCGGGCTGCAGTCAATAGCAGCAAAAAGCTCTTTTTCAGCTTCATCGTATTTTTTCAGCCCCAGAAGCCCAACCGCAAGGTTGTAATGAGATGTTCCGCATTCCGGGTTGCCGGCAATGGCAGCCCGTTGCATGGCGATATATTCTTCGGCATTTTTTGCTTTAGTCATGGTTTTATCCTTATAAATGATAGTTATTTTGCGAGATCTTTGCAAACCGGCACTTTTTGTTTCCCGCCAACGGCGGGACGACATACAAAAATTACCATTTTTCCAAGGTCTCTTTTAGATTGAAAACTTTCAGGGTAAGTACGGCAGCAACTGTTGATTGTCAAGAAAAAACAAGTGGCAATATACATTGTCTTAATAAAAAACGGAAGAATAGTTTCTTGACAGGAGAAAGTATTGATAATATAAAAACCAGATATAAAGGTTGGAGAAAAAAGGGGCTTTTAATATTTTTATTTGAAATTTAAAAAGAAGGAGGTACTCATGGCGGATTTTTACATTAATGTTTTTTTGGATGATGCAAAACTCAAGCAGATTGAAGATGCCGGCATAGCCGATAAGGTTACTGAAATAGACGGTAAGAAGGCTATTCAGGTGGAAATGACAAAAAAGGATAAAAAGAAACTGCTAAAAGGCTTTAAAGATCTTACATTCGACGATTCTAATGCATGCGTACTACCTGAAGATGGGGAGAATACGCTTATGACAGTCATATCTGAAGTAAAGACCCTTGATTGTATGAAATTTGCTATCATAAAGCTTTATAATCCGCTTGCAGGAAGGGGTATATCCGGAAGAGGCTCAGGCGGGCGTTAGTATTGTTATCAAGTCAAACGCCTTAATCGAGACCCTTGAAAAGCGTTCTTTTTTTAAAAGAGGGAGCCAGTTACAAAACGTTTCAGTTTGTTCAAGTTCAAGGAAGGCGAAAATTTTAACCACAGGAATACATGTAGGATTTCGAGGATTAAAATTTGAGCCTGACGCAGAAATTGGGCAAACTGGGTCGTTTTGAAATTGGCTCAAAGGAAAAACAATGGATAAACCTTATAAGATAACCTCAAAAAATCTTAATTTCTTTTATGGAGGCTTTCAGGCTCTCCATGATGTTTCCCTTGATTTTTATGAGCGTCAGGTTACTGCGCTTATAGGCCCTTCAGGATGCGGCAAAAGCACCTTTTTGCGCTGTCTGAACAGGATGAATGAGTTAATCCCGGGAACCCGTGTGGAGGGCAAAGTCATGATCGAAGATCAGGACATGTACGCCTCGTCCTTAGATGTTGTGATGCTAAGGCGGCGCGTGGGAATGGTCTTTCAAAAACCAAATCCTTTTCCCAAATCGATTTATGATAATGTTGCCTACGGGCTTATAGTAAACGGTATAAAAGATAAAGCCTATGTTGCCCAGCGTGTTGAGGAAAGCATTAAGCAGGCGGCTTTATGGG
>JAUWMJ010000205.1 GCA_030613225.1 Desulfobacterales bacterium | reverse complement strand
ACGAAGTTTCTCTTGGGGATTATGTCCTGACCGGTGGTGAACTTGCTGCAATGGTCCTCATTGATGCAGTGACCCGGCTGATCCCTGGAATCCTCGGCGGCATCGATTCGGCGGAAAAGGATTCATTTTCAGGAGGTCTTTTGGAACATGCCCAATACACAAGGCCACAAAATTTTGAAGGAGAAGAGGTTCCGGAGGTCCTGTTGTCCGGTCACCACCAGGAGATTGAAAAGTGGCGTATTGAAACATCACTTATACGTACCTTTCTGAAGAGGAAGGACTTGCTGCAAAAAAAGCCTTTGAATAGTCAGGAAATAGAAATTCTGAAAAAATGGTGTCAAGATATTCAAAAAATAATCAATTTTAACCACGGGGGGCATGAAAAACAAAAAAAATAAAAAGGTTATTTACCTGGAATACTGTGGTGAACGATTTTAATAATTCAAATATCCCAAATCTTTATGTGGCTCTTGTCCATTACCCGGTAGTTAATAAAAACGGTGATGTCATTACGTCTTCTGTTACAAATCTGGATTTGCACGATATTGCAAGAGCTGCAAAAACATACGGAATAAAATCATTTTATGTGGTTACACCCCTTGCAGACCAGAAAGCACTGGTTCAAAAAATTGTATCCCACTGGACAGAAGGATTAGGTGCCAAGTATAATCCAAAAAGACGCGAAGCCTTGGAACTGATCCGTATAGAGGAGACTTTAGAAAAAGTCTTTGACGATATCCGTAAAAGCTGCAGTGTTTCACCAAAGACCGTTGTCACGAGTGCCAAAAACTGCTTTAAAAGTATAAGTTATGGTAAGTTTCGTGAAATGTTAAAAAACGGCAAGCCATATCTTTTAGTGCTGGGTACGGCGTGGGGGCTTTCGGACGGCTTTATTACCGGTGTGGACTATGTGCTTGCGCCGATTAAGGGACCTGCGGACTACAACCACCTCTCGGTTAGGTCCGCTACGGCTATTATTCTTGACAGGTTAATGGCAAATGAAAATTGATGGCGTCGTAAAAAGTCCCATCTACTGCGTTGCAGCGGTTTTTCAGACACTCGGCATACTACATGTATTGCCTCGTCCCTGAAAAACCGCTGCGCCTTTTTATCCCGCTGATTTTTAGCGGGGGTATATGAGCCTTTTTACTTAGCCATCCAGCGCTTATTCAAAGACTTTTTACGAGAGCATCAAAAACGGAGTGAAACTGAAATCATATTGATCTTTTAAAGACTGATAGATTTTGCTATTTGAAGAACAAAAATCATCGACAACATAAGGACAACCTGAATTCACTAACGGTTAACGTTAATACAGTGTTTTGTTCTTCCACCAAAAGGGTTATTTGTTGTAAGAGAAGAGGTGGTCAATGAAAATAGCCGGAAGGTGTCTCATCGCAGTTGGGATTATTATAGGCATAATTTTTTATTACTTCTATGCCGGTGATAATTTTCATGAAGTGATTGAGGAAAGAATTTATAGAAGTGCTCAGCTGTCAGAAAATAAACTGAAAAGAATTATCGCTGAGAAAAAGTTAAAGACCATCATTAACCTGAGGGGAAAAAACGAAGATAAGAAATGGTATGCAATGGAAAGGAAGATTGCCGAGGATAACGGTATTCAGTACTACAACTTTAGATTTGTGGCTCACAGCCTTCCGAATTGTACTCAACTCGATGCCCTTATTGAAGCGCTGAAGGCGGCCCCGAGACCGCTTCTGCTTCATTGTAAAGGTGGTGCTGACAGAACAGGGTTGGCCAGTGCATTGACTCTTGCCATAGAAAAAAATTCTCCTCTCTCAGAGCTAAAGCAGCAGTTCTCCCTGATATACGGAGTAATACCTTTTACCGGATCAATAGGACATCTTTTATTTTCACAGTATGAAAATTGGCTTAACCATAACGGCAGCCGCCACAACCGTGATACACTGCTTTGCTGGATTAAAAACTTCTATATTGACAATAAAGGAAACATAGAATTCGTCATTGATGTAGCAGAGGGTATTAAGTTTAAAAAAAAGAATGGAAAAAAAAGAGTAGCGACATTACGACCGTTGCAAAAAACCATCTCTATCCATGGGTGGGCCTTTGACCGTCGCAGAAATACGCATATAGCAGAGCTGTCTGTCGTTATACCTGACCATGTGTCAAAGAAAGCTGATTTGGGAATCATCAGGCCAGATGTAGCAGAGGTTTTTAACCTGAAAAGAGAAGCATTTCCGGATTTTAAGGTCGGGTGGGTCGCCGTTTTCGACGGCAGTTCTCTACCTGCCGGGTGCCATGATATCTTCCTTAAAGTCCGTATCAAAGGGGGAGAGTCGAGCTATGTTGCCACAGATTGCAGGCTTTGCATATAAGCACTTATTTGAAAATTTAGCCTAATCTAGAAATTCTTACTAAGTCCATCCTCACCGGCGGTGAAAAAATTGCACAAGGTAAACAAATTGAAACTATTGCAAAATAAGTAAGCAATATATCAAGGAGCATCTCGTAAGCCCCACAATATAGATCAGAACGGCATGTTGACAAAATAGCCGACATATAGTAACTTAATTACTGGTATCTTGATTAGAATGGGCACTTCACAACAAGGGATACCATGTAATTGTGATTTATCCTACTATTGTACACAAAATGAATTTATCGATTTAAATCCCAGTTACACCTTAACATATAGTCGGAAAACTCTTGTGATATTAAAGTGTTATTATGACTGATAATCTTCATGTTATTCCATCCGCCTATCTTATTTCCCTGCCTATGGAAACTTTTTCAAGATCAATCCGTCTTGATCCGGGTGTCATAACGATAGGCCGAAATCGATCAAATACCATCTATCTTGCGCATGGATCGGTATCCCGAAATCATGCAAGGATATCATTGATCGACGGTCAATACGTTCTGTCTGATCTAAAATCACATAACGGTACGTATTTAAATAAAAAGCGTATCAAAAATATTCCCCTTAAGCATAATGATCAGATCGTTTTTGGTGACCGTTCTTTTGTCTTTTCACTCAAAGACCCGGAGCATGAAGATTCTGATTTAGTCTATACATCCAGTGAAGATACCGTTTATTTCCAAGAGGATGATATTGATTTGCCTGATATGATCGCGCGCAAGGCTGAAACCGCGGTCCGGACATTTCTTGATCTGAATAAAGACAAAAAGGAAATCAGCGCGGAAAAAGCAGTGGAGGCCCACAGCCGGCTGCTACTCCTATACCAGTTGAGCGACAAATTAAGATACGTAAAAAATGTTGATGAAATTTTGAGTATGGGGACCGATTTAATATTCGGAGCACTCCCTTCAGCAGAACGCGGTGTGGCTATGCTGCGATCAAGTTCAAAAGATCCTCTTGAAGCACATATCGTTAAATATCGTCATAAAAAACCCAAGGGAGATGTTATTCCGGTCAGTCAAACGGTCATTAACAAGGTAATTAAAGAAAAACTCGCATTGGTCAGCCGGGATGCCCTGGATGATTCCCGCTTTGAAACGGGGGATTCCATCATGGTTCATAATCTTAATTCCATTATATGTGTACCGCTTATCAGCAGGGAGAGAGTGATCGGTGTGTTGCATCTGGATACCAGCCAGATACTGGACGCTTTTACCCAAAATGATCTGGAATTCACGGCAGCCGTAGCAAATGAAATGTCAATTGCGATAGATAATTCTCGTTTACAGCGAGAAGCCGTGCAGAACGAAAGAATGGCGGCCATAGGCCTGACCATCACGAATATTGCTCATAATATCAGGAATCTGCTGACTATCAATAAGGGCGTTGAAGAATTGATGAGTATGCACGTAAGCGGTATCGCGGATGAAAAGCTTCAAAAGATCTGGCAGCTTGTACGTAAATCCCTTGGACAGATAAACAATCTATCGACCAATATGCTCAATTTTACACGTGTGCATCCTGTTAAATTGGATTTGATTGATATTAATTCGACAGTGCTCAATTATCGTGATTTTTTTGAAGAAACCCTTACCAGAATGGGAAATAAATTGGTAATGGATCTTGATCCAAACCTTACGAAATGGGTGATGGATGAATCCGGTTTGAAACACGCGCTTCTTAACCTTGTGGTCAATGCGAATGATGCTGTAAAAGAAAAAGATAATGGTATCATTACTATTTCGACATTTATTGACGCGAAAAATCACCTGAATATCGGTGTCAGCGACAATGGTGGCGGGATCGAACCAGACCGGATTAATAATGTATTTCAGCTCTTTTTTACCACAAAAGGCACAAACGGAACAGGTCTCGGGTTGCCCATGGTTCAGAGATTTGTGGAAAGGCTGGGCGGAACAATCACAGTGGAGTCCAAAGTGGATGAAGGATCAAAATTTAATTTAAACATCCCGTGGATTGAAGATAATTAATGAGGGAAGCATATTCCAGACCTCGTTATTCACCTTACAAAAATGACCGGAGACCTTGATATACCATGGAATCGCAAAATAATTAGACACCAGGCCGGTCTGGGTTATAAGGTTTAGGGTTCCCGGTTCAAGGTTAAGTGCTTTGCGCTTTTCCCTTACCTATTGATTCCGTTGGGTTAATGTGATGGCGGATAACCTCTGAACCTTTCAACCCAAATCCTGGGCTGGAAACGGAGCTTTTTGTCCAAAATAATACACCATGATACGCTATAACCTACGAGGTCTGAATATGAAAAACACAAATAACAAATTATTAGAAAATTCGAGAGAGAAAATAGATATATTGTTGTCATTTGGTGCAAGTGAGGAACTCGATACCAGTTTAGACAAATTGATTGCATTTCAAATAGCCAAATATAACAACAATATAAATCAGATACGTTATGAACTGGAAAGATTTGAGACCAAATATCAAATGGCTTCAGAGGAATTTTTCAGTAAATTTGAGGCTGGGACGATGGGTGACGATGCAGATTATTTTGAATGGGTCGGATTGTATGAAAATGTTCTTTTATATAAAAAAAGAATTAAGTCTTTAGAATCCGCGCTTAAAAAATGATAAACACCTATCTAAATGATCTTGATGCGTTCATCAGTGCAAACGATGCTGTGGCTAATGTCGATGTTTTAAGGAGAGATATACATGACACTGGTTTGGAAAATATAGCTCTTTACCGTTATCGTTTGAAATTGAAGGATGGATCGATTGTTGAGCTTAAAGAAAGGATCATTGAAGAAAGGGGAAAATTTAATACAACCAAGTATAGATTTCATTGGCAAAACAAATCGGGAGAATTAATTAAACGGTGGGATAATGCGCCGCACCATCCAGAAATTGACTCTTTCCCTGATCATCTGCATGACGGGGCAGTTGATAATGTAAAGAGTTTTAGAAAGTGCAGTGCATTAGATATACTTACAGGTATCATTAATGAGA
Organism: Desulfobacterales bacterium; assembly: GCA_030613225.1. The sequence goes on along the minus strand of JAUWMJ010000205.1, from coordinate 724 downwards.
TAGTTACCCTGTAACCCGAGGTCCTTAAACCGCGCAGAGGATCTCCTTACTTCTTACTATAAAACACTTTGCACCATCCAGCTTGTATCTTGAACCGGTTCTTTTTTTATTTCTGCTAAGAGAAAAATGAATAAATCAAAGGACTTCATCAATAGAAACTTATAAACTAATGAGCGTCCCCCAGCCCAACGCAAGCTTGCCGTAGCCGCGGCGAAGGCTGTAATTGGGCTAAAAAAGGCGTTTTGCAAAGATCTCGAAACTACGTTCTCTATTTTATTCACTAACCCCTTGATCTACAGCAAAAAAATTTTATCAAGAGTGTAGACGCGATCCCTCTGTTTTTATGTTCTCGCTTTGAAGTTGAATTCATTTGACTTTATAAATAATGACCATTATAATGGTCCTAAATATTATAACAACAATTAAGGGTTCGCACAAAAATAAATTCGCAATTTTAAGTGTTGAGGCGCCCGGCTGGCAAGGCGCGAAAGCGCAGGAATATCAAGCATATTCCGAACTTTCGAAACGCAGCCAGGCGGGATGCATCGGCGCTTAAAATGTGAAGTTATTTTTGCGCGAGCCCTAAGGAGACATTCATGCAGATTGACAGTTACATAGCCGTCACTAAAGCCAAGGCCAAGCTGCTTGACATGATACGAAACATTGACGACAGGGATGACACAATAGCTATTACTAAAAATGGCATACCGAAGGCCGTTATAAT
>JAUWMJ010000242.1 GCA_030613225.1 Desulfobacterales bacterium | reverse complement strand
CATTACCCGGGCTATAACGAAGCAACCCGTTGAAAACCATGTCCGCCATGGCACGATCCTGGGATCCGGCAGCAAAATGAGGGTCAAATTCACCCATGTCGCTTACATGAACACCGAACCGTAGCAAATTCCTGCCACACGGTTTTTCAGGATCTTTAGTAGTTGTTTCAGCCTTTTTCGGCGCAGTTACCGCCGGCTTGCCGGTTCGTGTTTCTCCAGCTTCCGTTGATACACAAAAGACGCCCGACAGGAAAATACTCAAAAAGACGGCCAAGGGGAATATTTTATACTTCATAACCGGTTCTCCTTGCAGCATGTCTGTGCTATCACTTTGATACTTTGTAACTGCTCACAGTTTTCTCTCTGATGGGAAAAAAAGGGGGCAAGTATAGTTTTGATGATCTTGTAAAAAGTCCGTTTTTCCGTTTTGATATCATTCCTGCGAAGGCAGGAAGCCAGTAGTTTCAAATAGTTAATGCATCAGCCTGTTTCCTGCTTTAAGTTTTCCATGAAACGTTTTAAAGATACCAATAAAATTAATAACATCTTTACAAGCAGGAGACTGACATGGTCAAGATAAAATTATTTGATCAAGAAAAGAATGTGCTAACGAGAAATCCTTTTTGAGCCTGTCGAAGCGAAGCGTAGATCCCGCTCATCGGGGACGCAGAGATTGGGAATAATAACAGTTTTCGGCCGGGCACTAATTACGACGCTCTAACTCTACTCCAGCTAATAAAAATCCGCTTTGCTTAATATATTCTTTACGTTTTTTCTGATTTCTGCCATAATTTTTCAGTCTTATGGGCATACCTCCTTTATTTTATTTGTTAATTTGGAAAATATTCTACACTTGGAAATATGCCTTGTCTTAACAAAATATGCAATCTGAGCTCTTATACGAGATGCGACAAACCCATAGCGTGTTAGTTTTTTACTGACATTTTTTTTGAGTCAAAAAATGAAAATAAATATACTTGTCAATTTTTCGGTAGCAGCAAAAAAATAACGGTGTTAAACTCTAAATAAAGACCTCGTAATTTATTACTGAAAAATGATGCTATACCTTTAAATGATAAGGTATTGCATAATAATTGGACACGGGTCTAATTCAGGAATTAAGAGATTCAGGAATTTAGGAATTGAAGGAATTCTATCTATCTTAATTTATAGATTTTATCCTTTAATCCCTCAATTTGGCGTTAATAAATATAGATAGTGTTCAATAAATTGACTCATTTTAAGAGTAAGTTACGAGGTCTGAAATAAAAATAATACACTAAAATTATATGATTACAAAGAAATTTAAACGAAGGTAATATAATGAAAAAACTAACATTTTTGGAAAAATATAATGCAATTGGCAGAAAAGACTCTTTCTATGAAGGCATTTTTTTAACAGCCGTTAAGACAACAGGAATATTTTGCCGACCTTCTTGCAGAGCAAAAAAACCAAAGCCTGAGAATATTGTCTTTTATGATACTTCTCAAGAAGCCCTTCAAAACGGATTCAGACCTTGCAAGGTTTGCAATCCAATGGAAAAATTGGGTGAAACTCCAGACTATGTTAAAGGCATCATAAAAGAGCTACATCAAAATCCATACATTCGAATCAAAGACTATGACTTGAGGCAAAGAGGTATAGAGCCAAGCCAGATTAGAAGATGGTTCAAAAAGCATCATAATATGACTTTTCACACGTATCAAAGAATGCTGCGCATTAATTCAGCTTTTAATAGTATTAAAAAGGGTGAAACTATAACAAACTCTGCATTTGATAGTGGTTACGAGTCGTTGAGTGGTTTTAATGAAAGTTACCGTTCCATTTTTGGAGAACCACCCACAAGCGCTAACGAAAAGTCCGTTTTGAATATTGTTCGTTTCACTACACCAATTAGCCCCATGTTTGCTTGTGCCAGCAGTAAAGGAGTTTGCTTACTTGACTTTACAGATCGCAGAATGTTGGAGACGGAATTTAAAGATTTATGCAAAAGACTTAATGCAGTTATCCTTCCCGGGGAAAACCCGCATTTAGACCAAGTTCAATCTGAGATTCAGGAATACTTTTCTGGAAAAAGAAAAAAATTCACAGTTCCATTACATGCTCCGGGAACCGAATTCCAGAAATCTGTATGGAAAATTCTTCAGGAAATTCCTTACGGAGAAACACGTTCATACAAACAACAAGCAATTACGCTTGGAAACCCGAACGCAATTAGAGCTGTAGCATCAGCTAATGGACATAATCGAATTGGCATTATTATACCTTGCCATCGAGTTATCGGCTCCGATGGAAGTTTAACTGGTTATGGAGGAGGATTACACAGGAAAAAGTGGTTGATTGATTTTGAAAAAGCTAATTTTATATGGAAATGAACATCGAACAAATGGATGCAGTGGATGGCTATTTCGCTGGCGCTTCATAGCCACAACTGTTCCAAATCGTTAATCTGACCGCTCACGGTGCTCGCTGATCAGCTGAACGTGGCGCATGCTTCGCCATTGCCCTGTGCGACTTCCGCCCCTAATATTATAAGTTTCTATTTTTAGTAAGTTATATGGTGAATTAAAATTGTAGCTTGGTATGGAAAAAGTTTATTGAGGATGAGAGGTGAAACATGTTCCCTGAATTCAGCTTATCTGAATGGTATCAAGAGATCTATCCCGGCGTCGGATTCGGTCTTATGCTGATCAGCAGCTGCAGTGAGGCCGCCAGCCCCGAGGGGTTTGCACCCTATAAGAAAAAATACCTTCGAAAAATGAGAAAACGCGAGACACTGGCGCAGATAACGGAAAGGATCAAGATTTACGATACATTTTTTCAGCAGTTCGGCTATCCCTGCCCGCTCACCCGGCATCTGAAAAGAACCGTCAACAGTGGTTTCCCCATGTATTCCCTGTTCGTGGATGCCCACTTCATGGCCGAAATGTGCGCCGGCATCCTGGTGGCGGTGACCGATGCCGACAAATTCGACGGCGGATTGACCCTGGATGTCGCTAAAGTAGGTGAAACCTGCAAGGGGATGGGCGGACGTCTGTTTGTAATGCAGGAAGAGGAAATTGTACTGCGTGATGAAAAGGAGATCGTTTGCGTACTCTGCCAGGGTGCGGATGAAAAAACACGGGTAACGGGAGACACCACGAACGTTTTGTTCTATGCCTACGCTGTTCCGGGCATTGAAAAAGACCATCTCAGGAACGGGCTGTCTGTGGCCGCCGAAACCCTGGCCGAGTTTGGCGGCGGCATCATTGAAGGTATCAATATTTACTAGAAGCTCAAATGCTTATCACTTGATTTTCACCGGGTTTATAAAACTGCACGGCATCATCGCCGCACACTTGCCGCAAACGTGCGTCGTATCGGGCAGATCTGAAAATAAATCCAGGGTGGCTAGATTCTCGTTTAACCGATCCCAGCATTTTCGCCTGTCGAACTCCGTTTCAGCGAGAGCACCCACCGGGCACTTTTCGATGCACTTGCCGCATTTTTTCCCGGCCTTCAGGAGGCAGGCCTCCTCGCTGAAAATCAGGGGATTGTCTCCCAGATCCGCTTCGGTGACCAGGCTGCCGAACCGACCGCAGCAGCCCTTTGGTGTAATCAGCATGCAATGCGTTCCAAATCGCCATAGACCTACCAGATGCGCCAGGTGTTTATGGGACCAGCGGGCCATCAATCTTTTCTCATCGAAATTGTGCGTCGCCGGCGTCAATCCTGACCGATAGCCCGCTTTCATCAGAAGCTCTCCGATCGTTTTGCTGGCCCTGCTGATGAGGTCATTGGTACCGACATAGGCAAGACCCCAGTTCCTGCAGGGCCGGTCTCCTTCCCTGTTCTCTTTCACGAGCGCCTTTTTAAAAGGAATAAAGAACACGAGTACAGACCTGGCCGTTTCCAGGAGATCGTGCGGGAGCAAGTGTTCATCCATGGCGATCTGCGGCAGGACATCGAACCTGTCGTCAACAGGAGCGCTGGCCAGAATCGGTGTCCGCCAGAAATCTTCCGTTTTAGATCTTTCTGGCTCTGCGGCCACATAATCTTCCAGGAATTGCTGCAGGCTTTTAATGCTAATGTTGTTCATTTTTCCTCCAATAAATTTGAATTCTTTGCTCCTTGTCGGTCTTCAGGGCAAAGCTTGGCGAAAGAGCAAGAGAAACAAAGATCCCCTTCAAACCGGACAGCGGAAAACTCTGATTTCTATGATTTTATTTTGAAGATAGGCTTCTAATATGTTATCTATAGGTGTTCCGGTCAAGTCTTAAATCTACTGTGCGTTTAACAAATTCCTTTTCGCGCTACACGTTTCTCCGGCTAACATTCATCTCATCTGTCCGTTTGTGAATTGATTCTGCACCGGTAACGACCAAGTAACAGTTTAGATAATGGTATCAAAGCTTGAATTGGGAACTAACCGGGAACTAACCGAGACATACTTTAAAAAACCAAAGAACTTGCAATATGATTACATTTTGAGGGGAGGCTTCAGGCACATTAGCTTATAAGTTGACCGGGTACTTGAACTATGATATCCGGTTTGTATGCCACGCCAATCAAGACCATGTCACTCAAGAATAGAAGCGCCGGGTGCGCTTCATCATATTATTGGTGGAGGTATAGAACGCAAAAGGTTATTTACTGATGGTTTCGATAGGGTTAATTTTTTAAATCGAATTGGAAATATCCTTACTCAAACCCAAACAGCCTGTTTCTCATGGGCGCTGATTCCAAATCACATTTCCATTTATTGCTGAAAACGGGAACCACATCAATTTCCACCGTAATGCGCAGGCTTTTGACAAGTATTGGCTGTCGGCAAATATAAAAAGACGGTTGCGGCTCGCAGTTTGCTTTGTTTCCAGGCAACGAGTGAGTTGGGAATAAGTCAAAGCGAATTAGGGCAGATAAGCGCAGACTTCGAAAGCTGAAGATTTCGTAACCCGCAGTCAGTTTAGCGGTTAAACGGGGAGAGCAATTGGTTATACGCCACAATTACTCGTTAAAAGCTTAACTGTAACTTATAAAATAATGTCCCGAAAGCTCTCCAAATTATTTTGGCACATGATTATTTTTTCCAATGCGGTTACTTTTTTTAAAAAACCACTAACAATAATAATGGAGGAAATCATGGATAATTTAAGGGCGTTGAAATTAATTGGCTTGATGGGCAGTCTTACCGATGAGATGGTAAAAAAAATCGAAGGCATTACGAATGTTGCTAAGTTCAAAGCCGGGGAATACATCTTTAAAGAAGGAGACAGGGCTGATCACTTTTATGCTGTTATCGAAGGTAAGGTGGGGTTGGAAATAGAAATAAACAGCAGCACGCGTATACGAATAAATGATGTTAATCCGAATTTTACCTTTGGTTTTTCTTCAATGGTTGAGACTGAGCAGAAATTGTATATTACCAATTCCAAAGCTTTGGAAGATACATCTGTTTTTAAATGGAAAGCATCTGATCTGGAAAGACTGTTTCATGAAGATTATGAAATGGGTTTTTATTTCATGAAAAGACTCGCCAAAACTTT
>JAUWMJ010000114.1 GCA_030613225.1 Desulfobacterales bacterium | reverse complement strand
CCGGCTTTACCCTTGCTAATCCACTCAGTATGCTGCTGGAAAATTGAGAACACTTTCTCTGCGTGAGGTATCTTTTCGTCTAAAACAACTCTTCTTCGAATCTGATCGATTTGTCGCTCGGCATGACGAATATGCTCTTCAACAGTGCTCAGTCTTAAATTCAGGGATATCGATAATATCCCAAGTTCCCGAAGAATACCGATTGTTTCTTTTGTCTTTGATACAAAGCCCTGGCATACATCCATGTAATTTTGATGGGCTTGAACAATAAATTGATCCCTTTGTTCCTTTTTATTCTCATCTTTTGAGGTCGAACGCTTCAGCTTTTGAATACTACGAAGCATTCGCTTTGCTTTTAATATGTTATGATGGCTTTGCCGCCATTCTGTTATTCCTGTTTCCGAACAAATAATCGCAATTAGAAATATCATTTTACGAACTGCATCAAAGAGCAAATTTGTGTCAGTAGGATAATGTACATCTGTTTCAACTACAAAGGAATCACAGCTGCCTTTTAAATCCTGATCTTTCTTTGTCATAATAATGCTGTGACCGGCTGTAATAACAACTTGATTGATCTCGTCCAGTATTTCCGGAGTTAATAATGTAATATTATCCCTTATAGTCTGCAAGGCATAGAAAGAGTCAAAATCCCTTTTGCTGTGTCCAAGCATTTGACGCAGTTTGGTGTGATTGTTGGCCATTTCATGGACTTTGTCAAAATCCCAGTTGCAGTTTAGGCGCAAGGTGCCTAAAACCAATATCTTCCACAAATCCATACCTGGCCTTCCGACTTTATGTTTTTTTATCGGTACAATGCTTTTCAATATCTTAAAGACTTTTGCTCGAATTTTTGAGGTACTGTATATGTACTGTAGCCCCATTAATAACTTTGGTATCTCATCCCTTGATTTAAGATCAAACTCGATTTGAGAGATATCTTTTTTCCAAAATTCCATTTGCAATTCGATTACTTTTCGCATAATTTATTCCCACGAAGATTTTTCAGATTTGACTTAAATCTGCCAGACTGGAAAACCGGCAGAAAGTGGCTTTTACTATTTATATCAATAAGATAAATACCACTTGCAAGGTCATAACGCAAGTAAATTATGCATTGTCTGGAAAATCTTCGTTTTACTTCTATGCGATATTATTTCGATTTTTCAACCACTTATGAATTATCGTTCAGGCACTAATTATAAAATCAATTCCTTTGTACAGTTTATTATCTACGCCAAAGTTGATAATGCGTCTAAGCTGTTCAATCACATGAAAAACGGTCTGAGGAGATCGCTTTTTTAAAAGTTTGTTTTTAATCCGGCGGATGTCCAGTGGCAGTATGTCCTTGGGTTCCTTGTTAGCAAAATTCGGCTTAATATGAAGATTATACGTGCTTTCATAAGTGTGCCAGCCTTTTAATTTTGGATTGTTTTTTTTATACTCCTTCCATAGCTTGCCAACCGTCCATTTATTAGCTTCTGCTTTCTTTAGAGCCTCTTTCTGCACTCGGATTTCTTTGCGTGACTTTCTTTTCCCCTCAATTAACTCAGCCCGAATATGTGCTGCCCGGGCGGGTGTCATATCATCGGCATGTTGACGCCCTGCTTTTTCTTCATGGACTTTGCCGTTTTTCTTGTAAACGACGTAATAAACTTTTTCTATTCCCTTGCCTCCAATTCGGTCAGCCTCACGATAAAAAATACCCGGATATTTCGTTTTTTTGCGGTTTGCCATAAAAGCCCCCAATATGGAATTTTATTTAGGCTGAAGGCCGCTTTAATCTCTTGTATATAATCAATAAACAAGCCTTCGGCTTTCAGCCTTCAGTGCTTAAAAGTTGGAAAAAGCAAGATTCTTTTTCCAACCCTATTTCCAACCTTTTTTACGTATATCAAAGTATATAAAAGTATGTAAATAAATATTTGACCTTTCTATTTACCTGTTAATATGGTTCTTTTTTAGGTGGTTAATTATATACAGGTAGAAAGCGGTATTGTATTACCTTCAGCCTCCGGAGCTGAAAGCCGCTGGTTCAAATCCAGCCGGGCGTACCAAATAAATACAAAGGGTTAGTCTAATTTTGCTAACCCTTTTTTTATCTCAATTTTTTTATTAAAGATAATACAGTTTTTTGTTGACAGAATAATGGTTGTACTATATCAATTTTCTGCATGAAATCTATTTGCTGAATTCTATTCATCTTTTGTACGGTTCCAACCTTGATTTTCACCGATGTAAATATCAAGGCCACTTTCCGGACAAAAGCGGCTTAAATATCCTGGGCCGTTCCACGGAGCAAGGGAAAAGGTTTTTTCTTTTCAAGCTTAATTTTTCAATGAAAGGAGTTTTTAGACATGGAATACAGAAATTTGCGTTACTTTTGTTTAGCATTGGCGTTTGCTTTGTGTATTGCTTTTGTTGGCTGTAGCGGAGGCAGCGGAAATAAACTCGCCGACATATCTGGCATTTGGAAACGTGGCAATGATGGCACTATGATCGAAATCAATCTTACCGGAGAGCAGAATTTCCTGAAGATAGGGGACAAAACTGTTGAGGCGATGGTTAAAAGCGTCCAGGATGATGTAATTTCCCTTGATGTGAAGGCGGATAATGGTCAGACGGAGAAATGGACGCTTATGCAAGTGTGGGATGATAACGGTTCTACATTCAGTCTAGCATTTAGACACAATGGTACAAGGGACAAGCTGACCCTGATAAAAAAATTGTAATGTAGCGCTACCTGACGGATAGCGCTTTCGGGTCATCCATTTGCAAATAAGCTATCGTCTTAGTATCTTAGGGCTCGCGCAAAAATAAAACCAATCACGAAAACACGAAATAGGGAAAGCACGAAATTATAATTTTACCTTTTTCGTGTTTTCGTGCTTTCGTGATAAAAATCTTTTTCTTTTCCGACTTGTCCGGGTTAGAATATTGATAATGCTGATAGCCGCTGGTTCAGATCCAGCCGGGTGTACCATATAATTACAAATGGTTAGCCTATTGCTACTAACCTCTTTTCCCTCATTATATCTTTTTGCACTCTTCAAGGCATTCCTCGTATGCGGCCTCACACGCAGCCTCTTTAAGCTTATTCTTTTCGGCCTTTTCTTTACACTCTTTTAAAGTCGTTTCACACGCAAGTTTGCAAGCAGTTCTTTTTGGTGAAAAACCCATGTAAAAAACTGAGCTAAAAATAATCCCGAGAATAAAAAGTACATAAAAACCCTTTTTCATGATTTCCTCCTTTTTTAGCTGGTTGATTACTTTTAATAAATTTTACCGTTACACATTTATTTTACTGCTGTCAATCTGTTTGAAATTCCTCCGACAAAATAGTCGACCCTGAAGAAGTAACGGCTCGGCCTTGATTACCCCTGCAAGGGGTTACATTGTAAACTCCACACGTTGCGAGTTGCGGGTTACGGGTTTTGGGGTACAGGTTATAAAAAAGGGATTATTTCCGATTAACAACTCGCAACCCGTAACTCGTAACACGTTTTAAATCTTTACCCATAATACTCCCTGTACCATGAAATAAAACTCTTAATTCCTTCCTCAAGGGGTGTAGAGGGTTTAAACCCGACATCATTGATCAAGTCGTCTATGTCTGCATATGTAGCCGGAACATCGCCGGGCTGGAGATCGAGAAATTTCTTTTTAGCTTTTTTCCCGAGTATCTTTTCAATCACTCCTATGAACTCCATAAGCTCAACCGGATTGTTATTGCCTATATTATAAATCTTATAGCTTGTATAAGATGTTCCTGGATCAGGATCATCACCGCTCCAGGTTGGATTTGGCTCAGGGAGCTTTCCCATTATCCTTGCAACCCCTTCTATAATATCGTCTATATATGTAAAATCCCGCTGCATCTTTCCGTGGTTGAATACTTTAATAGGTTTTCCTTCCATGATAGCCCGAGTAAAAAGGAAAAGAGCCATATCCGGACGTCCCCATGGTCCATAAACAGTAAAAAACCTCAGACCGGTGCAATGAAGGCCGTATAAATGGCTGTACGTATGGGCCATGAGTTCATTTGCCTTTTTTGTTGCTGCATAAAGTGAAACAGGATGGTCAATATTATGATGAACGGAAAAAGGCATTTTAGTGTTCGCCCCGTAAACAGAGCTTGATGAAGCAAATACCAGGTGCTTAACGTCTTTGTGCCTGCAATACTCCAGCACATTAACAAATCCTGCAAGGTTGGCATCAACATATGCATGGGGATTTTCAATAGAATACCTGACACCGGCCTGTGCGGCCAGGTTCACAACAACATCAAATGAACTTTTTTCTAAATTTTTTCCAAAATCTTTCCTGTCACAAAGATCCATTTTAAAAAATGTAAAATGCTTTTGCCCTTTCAAAATTTCAAGGCGATCTTCCTTTAGTTTGACATCATAATACGGGTTTAAATTATCAATGCCTGTAACATGACACCCATCTTTTAAAAGACGCTGTGCCAGGTGAAATCCTATAAAACCGGCAGCGCCTGTAACCATGACTCTTTTAAATTTAAAATTCATTTTTTCTCCTTTTAACTCGCAATATTCAGCCACACAGTAAATGTAACAGCGGACATCAATGTACTTGTTGATATAGCTGCTACGGCAAAATCCGTATCACCGTTCATTTCTTTTGCCATCACATAAGTAACTGTGGCAGTTGGTGATGCAAGCAGAATAAGTCCCGGCAGATAATCGGCAGGTACAAGACCTGATAGACTAAATAAAAGAAAACCAAGGCCGGGAAGTAAAACCAGTTTTATGATGCCTGTAAATAGAACCGGCAGCATATTAAGTCGCATCAGTTTAAAAGATAAGGAACCTCCTATAATCAGCAATGCCATGGGAAGCGCAAGACCGCTTAAAATATCCAGACTTCGATCAATAACGAGCGGCATTGTAATCTCACTTATGGAAAATATCATTCCTGCTATAACAGAAAGTATTATCGGATTTCGCATTATTCTTAAAGCAATATGCCACTTGTCCTCCTTCACCGATTTATCGCCGGAATACAGTGCAAGTACTGTAACTGCAAGAAGATTTTGCAAAATCATCATAAACCCGGCAATAATGCTTGCCCTGGCAAGCCCTTCGGTTCCAAGAAAGTAGTATGCTACGGCAAGACCTATATATCCGAGATTTCCATGAAAGGAATCCTGAACAAATGCACTCATCTGCTCTTTCCTGATACGGGCAATTAAACCCGCACACCAGGCAAAGCCAAAAATTACCAGAATAGACAAAAGTGCAATAAGCAGCACCTTTAAGTCGAACCGGCTTGTAAAGGAAGACCTGGATATTGACCGGAAAATCATAGCAGGAATTGCGATATAGTAAACAAGTCTGTTTGCAGGGCCTAAAAATTCCGCCGGAATAAACCCTCTAACGCTGGCAAACCATCCAAGGATGATTACAGTAAATATCGGAATTATGGTGGTTATGATATCTATGATTTTTTACCTCTTTCATGCAAGATTCAGGTCATAAGTTGTCAAGAGGGCTTTTAACGGAATCGATATCTTTTTTCATGACATGGGTATAAATTTCGGTGGTTTTAACATCGGCATGACCCATAAGTTTTTGAACCACTCGAATATTAGTGCCGGTTTCAAGTAAATGAGTAGCAAAGCTGTGACGAAAAGTATGGCACCCGGCCTTCTTGTAAACTCTGGCCTGGTTTAAAGCTTGTTTGACCGCCTTTTGCAGACCCGATTGCATAACATGATGACGCATGGTTTTGCCTGACCTGGGATCTTTTGACAATTTTTTTGAAGGGAAAACATACTGCCATCCGGTCTCTTTGGATGCGTTAGGGTATTTGCGAGAAAGCGCTGCAGGGATATAAACTTCTCCGAATCCTTCCTGGATATCCTCCTTATGTAATGCAATAACATTATCAATTTGTTCTTGTAATTCCTGCTGTATGGAATCAGGCAGAATGACTGTGCGGTCTTTGCCACCTTTTGAGTTGGGTATAAAAATTCTGCCCTGGCCAAAGTCCACATCCTTAACCCGCAAACGAACACACTCCATAAGCCTGAGACCGCAACCATATAACAATTTCGCCATCAGAGCGTGCTTTCCCTTCATATTGCCAAGCAGCATAGAAACTTCTTTTTGCGTCAACACTGTCGGCAGATTCATACTGCGTTTTGACCGCGTGGGGGCTATACCATCTCCCAATTCAATATCAAGAACTTTTTTGTATAAAAATATTAATGCATTCAATGCCTGTTTCTGGGTTGCCGCAGCAACATTCTTCTTTTCTGTAAGAAAGCTCAAAAACCTTTCAACTTCATTTTTACCCATATCCTTAGGATGTGTTTTTCCCCCATAAAATTCTATATACTGTAGTATCCAGGAGCAGTAAGACTGTTCGGTCCTGTATGCATAGTGGTAATATCTTAAAACTTCACGAGCTTGATCCATTAAACGATATTCAGGATTCGGTTTGAATTTTATCTTGCTTTCCATATCTTCCTTATATTATATTATTAAATAGAAAATTTAATAATAGATAAAAGAGTTATTAAATTCAAGAGAAATATTTACTGTATTTGTATTTAATATACGGATACATGGAAATATTTTCCATATATATAGTCCTATATCATGGAAAATTTTTCCGTCTATTAACAATGATAAGTGGACCGCTCCGCGATCCACTTATCGGCCGCTGTTGAGTAAACTCGAACGCCCATGACAGGTTCCGCGCTACGCGCTCCACCTATCAAGAGCGTTCGAGCCGACTGCGATTCTCAGCAAGAGAAGAAAATAAACTGCAATTTTCTCCTCTTGCCTGCGATTCTCGCGGCTCAACAGCGGCCGTTATGCTTGTCGAAGGAAACCACAAGGAGGACAAAATGAAATTGTCAGATGGTGAAAAATTAATGCTGATTATGTTGAGTGAAATTTACGAAAAACTGCAACTGGATGGAGAGATCGATCCCAAATTCATCAAATCAGCCATTTTTAGTGAAAACACTTGGGGAATAAACTGGAAATATAGTGGCATTCCTTTCCAAGGTAATGATACTCCAGAAATAGTTAAAGAAGTTGTAAACGTTCTTGACATGTGGAGCTTCATTGAAGATTCTTATAAAAAGTTGCCTGAAGAGGACAAGCTTTTAGTTGAAAAAGAAGCAGAACCTTTCGGAAAAGATCCAAAGTTCAGAGGATTTGATGGTAACAATGAAACATCCCAAATGGGGATTGCTATGTTTCTAATTGATGATTTAGATCGTTTTCAAAAATATAAAGGTAGAGACCTGAATTCACATATGCCTTCAATTGATACATATAGAAGAATGTACACAATATTTGAGCCTATGAGGTCAAAGTTAATGGGTAATTTACTAGATGCAAAGCAGCTTGTACAGATTCTTCTCGAAAAAACTCATCCTGAACACAGATAAAAAGAGCATAACATGGCGATTCACTGGATTGCAGGGGACTGAGCCGCTTTGAAAAGGTTTGGTTTAACAATCTTTATTAACACGAACAAGTTTACTGGAAACCCCTGCAACCAGTGATCTTTGCGTTAGCCATTCTGCATTCTGATCCACCAAAGGAGAAAAATAGTCTATGCCTTTTATTTCTATATCAATAGATATTTGCGGTTCTACGGATGCCAAAGCCAAGCTTCGTGAACATTCCAAATGTATTGAAACAGAAGCAACGAATTTATATGAGTCATTCCAAAAACAAGTTCTACGGGTAGAAGAAACATTCTGGACCATGCTTAGAAGTTCTAAACTTGATATAAAAAGACTTTTTTTAATCAAAAGCATAGGTGATGAGGTGTGGTATGCATATAATTTAGACGGCTTTCAAACGTTTGAACGCAGAGCAACTATCGCAAGAATAATTGAGGCTCTTGTATCGTTTGTCAAGCGACAATTATATTTTCCCTGTAACGACAATTAAAATTCCCGATTTAAATTATTATAACTTACTAAATATATTAAAATATACTTGCAAAAACGATTTCACTATGTTGTTTATGTTTATCCTTCCGGAGGATAGGG
>JAUWMJ010000339.1 GCA_030613225.1 Desulfobacterales bacterium | reverse complement strand
TCCTTAATCGAATCAGGAGAATCAATAATCTGAAAATGTCCTTTATCTTTTTTAAAACCTGATGTATTTATGTTTGCAAGATTATTAGAAATTACCTGCATTCTTTTTTCGTAAGCCATCGCCCCTGCTGCCGACATGTATATCGCGCCGCTCATCTTCCACCTCCGGTATTTTTATTAATTGTGTAACCTTTTTGTTCCGAATGGGCGTGAACAGATACATTTATTTTAACCTGAACCTGCAACTTTATCATGCAAAATGTGTACCATAAGCCAAGAGCTGCTAAAAGTGTGGCATTTAGCTGGTTTGGCCGCTTCCCTGTTCAATCCCCCGGGCATTTTTTGCCTACTGTCTTGTTTTTACTTACTCAAACTTCGCACCCCTATTTTGAAAAAAGTGATGCCCTGATGGCGCGTAAGATATAAGATCAGATGTGAATCGAGACGGTTATATTATTTTCTGTAAGGTGATTTGTTGGTCACAGCTTCCATTCTTTCGCAGTGTCCTGATATTTGGGATAGATGTACAACTTTATATAATTTAGCAACTCGTGCACTTTATCCCAAATATCAGGACACGCTGCTAAATGATTATATTCATATCACCTGGAAGAAAATAATATAACCGTCTCGATTCACTCCTTCGATACGAATCAACTCTTCAGAAATTAGGCTTCGCTGTAGATAAGGGGTGCGAAACTTGAGTTAAAACTTAAAACGTTTCGTAAAAAGTGGGTTTTTACTTTTTACGAAACCATCTTTATTTAGCTTATTTAAAAACATGCCTGAATGCGGCTTTTCAAAAAGCCAAAGTGTTATGCACGCACCTCTTTTGCTATTTCCTCAAAACCGCAGGGCTTATCTTCAATCACAGTACACATTGAGTCCTCATCAGCCTCCACCCCATTATCAACCCTGTCCTGCGTTATATTGAATGTCTTTCTCATACAAAATTCCGCCTGCTTGCCGTCATTCCACTGTTTAACAGGTCTTAAATATCCCACAACCCTTGAATAAATCTCAGTTTCCTGGTTGCAGGCAGAACATTTTTCCTGTTCCCCGTTAAGGTAACCATGGGTTGGGCACACACTGAAAGTCGGTGATATTGTAAAATACGGAAGCCGGTAATTATTTGCAACCTTTTTAATCAGACTCTTGAGTGCTGTAGTGTCACTTACCATCTCGCCAAGGAAAAGATGAAGGACTGTTCCTCCTGTATATTTTACCTGAAGGTTGTCCTGCAACATAAGTGTTTCAAAAATATCGTCAGTATAATTTACAGGAAGCTGAGTAGAATTGGTATAATACGGCGCCCCACCTTTTTGGTAGTCATCTTCATTTGCACAAATAATGTTCGGATACATTTTTTTATCAAGCAGGGCCAGGCGGTATGTGGTCCCTTCCGCCGGTGTTGCCTCGAGATTGAAAATCTCTCCCGTCTCTTCCTGCAGTCGTGAAATCATGTCGCGGATAAAATCCATGACCTTAAGTGAGAAGGCCTGACCAGCTGAACTTGCAATGTCTTCTCCAAGAAAATTCAGGCATGCCTCGTTCATACCGATAATACCGACAGTGGAAAAATGGTTTTTCCAGTAAAGGCCGCTGTTATTTTTAATTCCTCTTAGATAAAACTTTGAGTAAGGATAAAGATTCTTGTCCGTAAATTTTTCCAGGACTTTACGTTTGATGGCAAGACTGTCAACGGATAAAAGCACTTTTTCTCTTAAACTGCTGAAAAACTCTTCTTCGTTTTCAGAAACATACCCTATACGCGGGAGATTGATGGTTACCACACCGATAGACCCGGTAAGAGGATTTGCGCCGAAAAGCCCGCCGCCTCTTTTCAAAAGTTCCCTGTTGTCCAGGCGCAGGCGGCAGCACATGGATCTGGCATCATCGGGCGACATGTCTGAATTCACGAAATTGGAGAAATAAGGAATTCCGTACTTTCCGGTCATCTTCCAGATCATTTCAAGATTTGGATTTTCCCAGTCAAAGTCGGCCGTGATATTATATGTGGGAATGGGAAAGGTAAAAACCCTTCCTTTTGCGTCCCCTTCCATCATAACTTCGGCAAAAGCCTTATTAATAATGTCCATTTCCAGCTGGAACTCGGCATATGTCTCCTCATGCTCATCTCCGCCGATTATCACGGGATGGTCTTTGAGAATGGACGGCACATAAAGATCCATGGTGATGTTTGTAAAAGGGGTCTGAAAACCGACACGGGTAGGAATATTTATATTAAAAACAAATTCCTGCATAGCCTGCTTAACCTCTTTATATGTCAGGTTATCATGGCGCACAAATGGAGCAAGAAGTGTGTCAAAATTGGAAATGGCCTGAGCGCCGGCCGCTTCGCCCTGCAGAGTATAGAAAAAATTGACAATTTGTCCTAAAGCCGATCTGAGATGCCTTGGTGGCGCGCTTTCAACTTTGCCCTCAACTCCCTTAAAGCCGCTTTTAAGTAAATCTTGCAGATCCCATCCGACGCAATATACGGAAAGAAGACTTAAATCGTGTATATGAAGATCACCCTTATTATGTGCGCGTCGTATTTCAGGGGGGTATATCCGGCCAAGCCAGTATTCCGAGGTTATATCTGAAGATATATAATTGTTAAGCCCCTGGAGAGAATAGCACATATTGCTGTTTTCTTTTATTTTCCAGTCGAGTTTTTTAATATAATGTTCAACAAGATCAATATGGGCCTTGGTTTCTATTCTTCTTATCTGGGCGTGCTGTTCCCTGTATAAAATATATGCCTTGGCGGTCTTGTGAAACGGGGAGTCAAGAAGCACTCTTTCCACTATGTCCTGAATTTCTTCAACATCGAGAATGTTCCCGATGCAGGTCTCGTGAGCCAGAGTAAGGGCTCGAAGTGTCAGCTTTTTGGCTTCTCTTTCCTCAAATTCCTTGGTTGCCTTTCCAGCCTTTGCTATAGCTGCTGTAATCTTGGATGAATCGAATTTTACGATCCTTTCATCACGTTTTTTAATCTCTTGAAACAATTGTACTACCTCCTCTGCTGTGAAATTTATCTTTATTCACCGCTGTGAAAGATCTCCATTTTTCATTACGTTGCTTTGAAAAATACGAAGCTTCTTATTGGATAACTTGCTTGAAAATCGACCCTGTGGGGTAAGCGCTTACTTAAATTTCTTAACAACGGGCATCTTCCTATCACAACATATTGTAGTGTGTCAACAAGAAAAATCAATATATTGTGCTTAAATTGAAATATTACAAATTATGAGAAGAGAGGGGGTTCGTTATGTTATCACTATCAGCTAACATGGATGTAGCCGTTCACGGCTTGAAACTTGTCGGAGCGAAGCGTTGATCCAGTCTTTAACGAAAGGAAAGCGGGGAAATTAGAAAGTAGAAATTCGAAAGAGATGAAACGAGTTTACGACTTGAATGTATACAAATTGGTATAAGCGTTATCAGATATGATTTGTCACGACTTTGATAAATGGAACAAAAGTTGAAAAACTCTGTCCAAAATCAAAAACCAATCACGAAAGCCCGAAAAGACGAAAACGCGAAAAAAGAATTAGAGAAAAAGGATGTTTCGTGCTTTCCTCCTTTCGTGTTTTCGTGATAAAAAATAAAATCAGACATAATTTTACAGTACAAAAGAATGAAAGCCAAATTTCCAATATCTAATTTCAACATTCCGTGAACGCTTACAAGGTCTTTAGTAGCAAATCGAGGAGGTATAAATAATGCCAGATAAAATACTGATATTCGGGAAAAACACTTGACCGTTTACCAATGCTGCTCGTGAAGCTTATGCAAAAGCAGGCAAGGAAGTGGAATATTTTGATGTATTATCTCAGTCTGACAAACTCGATACCATGCTGAAGTATTCCAGGGGAAAACGCAAGGTTCCGGTCATTGTTGAAGATGGTAAGA
>JAUWMJ010000297.1 GCA_030613225.1 Desulfobacterales bacterium | reverse complement strand
TCTTACCTATTGATTCCTTTGGGTTAATGTGATGGCGGATAACCTCTGAACCTTTGAACTGTGAACCTTTCAACCCAAAGTATAGACTGGAAACGGAGCTTTTTGTCCAAAATATTGCACCATGATACGCTATAATCTACGAGGTCTGAAATGTATCGTAAAGCCAATATATTCTGGAACGATAAAACAGCCGGGTTGCTGTCAGAACAGGAAGAAGGCTATGTATTTCAGTATTCTGAATCCTATTTGGCTGATCCCGGGGCGCTGGCTGTCAGTTTTGCGCTACCGCTGCAAAAGGAGCCTTTTATCAGCAAAACAATGTTTGCTTTTTTTGACGGATTGATTCCCGAGGGCTGGCTGCTGGATGTTGCTGTAGAAACCTGGAAGTTGGACCCGCGCGACCGCATGGGACTTTTAATAACATGCTGTAAAGACTGTATCGGTGCGGTTTCGGTTATTCCTGGGGAGAAACAAGAAAAATGACCGAAATAAAAAACTGCCTGATCTGCTACCAGTCTTTGGCAGAAAATCAAAAGCTCTACCATCCGAAATGCAGCAAAAAACTTTTCGGGCAAAGTAAAGCGCCCGAACTGCCTTACGCTTATGATGAATTAAAAGAGTTAGCCAAAAAGGTTGTGCACAGCCGGATTACGATTCCCGGCGTACAGGCAAAACTTTCTTTACATTTGGATAAAAGCCTTAAAAAAAACAGTCGTTTTACGCTGGTTGGTTTATGGGGTAATTTTATATTAAAACCGCCGCTGGAAGCTTATCCCTTTATGCCGGAAATCGAGCATTTAACCATGCATCTGGCTGGGTTATTTAAAATCGACACCGTGCCGCATGGCCTCATACCACTAAAGTCAAGTGAAATAGCCTATATTACGCGGCGCATCGATCGATTACCGAACGGCGAAAAACTGCACATGGAAGATATGTGCCAGCTAACTGAACGGTTGACAGAGGATAAATACCGCGGCTCTATGGAACAAATCGGAAGAATTATTCAGAAATTATCTTCTAATCCCATATTCTATACCATTCGTCTGTTTGAGATCGCTTTGTTCTCATTTATAACCGGCAACGCGGACATGCATCTTAAAAATTTCTCATTAATCTATCCTTTGGAGGGTATGGTCAATCTGTCTGCCGCTTATGATATGCTGGCGACGCGATTGCTCATTCCGGAAAAGGACGATCCTGAAGAGTTGGCATTGACGCTCAATGGTAAAAAAAGAAAATTTACCCGCAATGATTTTCACCGCTTCGCAGCACATTTGGGCCTGAATGAAAGACAAATAAAAAATGTTTTCAATCGCTTTACAAAGGCTATACCTGAAATGGGGTCAGTTATCGGCAGTGGGTTCCTGCCTCAGCAAAAAGCTGATGAATTCAAACAACTGATTAAAGAACGGGCTGCACGTTTGGAATTATAGGGAGAGAGAGGGTAGAAGAAGAACAGTAGTGCAAGCCAGGCGTGCAATGTCGTGGATTGGCGTCAGGGAGCTCGGATATTCCGGGGCCGATATTGCGAGGTATCTTGGTGTTACGAATTCTTGCGTAACGCGAATGATGTCAGCAGGGCGACAGGATATAGATGGCAACTCATCAAGCCATTTGTGAACTTCTCCAAAGGGTTCATTAAACAATTTTATCGATTCGTCATTTTGGCGCATGGATGCATAAAATGTGAAGTTATTTTTGTGCGAACCCTTAAGGTATGCGATTGTTAGCCGCATTTTATCTTGATTTATTAAACACATACCGCCTGTTTTCTACTTCAGCATTTGGTGGAGTATTTCCATGTTTTTCAAAAAAATCATAGCCTTCCTTAAGGTTCTGCCAGAATGGATACCACTTTGAGTTCCTATGTCTTTGCATGTTTTCAATTGTCATTCGGAAAGGAAATATATGAACTCTAAAAAAAGATTGGCCATTTCTCAAAGCCGCATCAGCAATAGCATATATTTTCTCGATTTTTTCATCAGTCATAGCATAACATCCAATTGATACACAGTTTCCATGCACCATCAGTGCACCACCTGTTCTTTGATGGATTCGATCATATTTATTTGGGTAGCCAAGATTAAATGAAAGGTGAAAATTACTAACAGGATTTAACTTATTAGGTTTTACATAGTAAAAACCTTCAGGTGCTTTCTCATCACCTTGTATTGTTTTAGGGCCTAACGATCCGTAACCATAGGTGCAAATTGGATATTTTCTAAAAAGCGCAAAACGCTTATTCCGACTTACCCATATTTCAAGTTCTTTTTCTTCCTTGAAGATTCTGATGTAAATTGGTGCACCGAACTCCAAATTTTTGCCGGCAAAATCTTTCTCTATTTTTGGTTTTACCCTGGAAATTGCCTCTCGTGATCGAGAACTTGAAGGTATACTCTCTCCGGCAATTGTGATAGGCGATACTGCACAAATAGCGAGCAAAGCAGATAAGATTATAATTTTTTTCATAATTTTTTTTGATTGTTGACACTTCTTATATTCGGATCAATGTCTAATTCTCCCTCCAGCTGCCGCAATGTTTCCTCAAGAACGGGGAGTCGCTGCTTGTCCTTAGGATCTTTGGAAGTTCTTTTAAGTTTTATTAGCATCCTAAGATCGAGGACACGAATCACATGACCTCTAAATTCAATTCCAACTGTGTGCTCGATAAGGTCTTCATAGGTTTTCCCCTCTTCGATAACAGGCAAAACATCAAGTGGTCCAAAACGGGTTGTAAAAAGCGCATGCCCCATCCCCGATAAGTCATCCTCCTTTGGCTCTATTACTTTATCGTCTAAACGACGATAGGTTGCGGTAATCGATTTTAAAAATGCGAAGAGTTTAGCGATATTCTCAGAAGATCGGTTATGTACAATGTCCACATCCATCGTTGTGACCGGAGCTCCCTGAACAACCGCAGCAAGGCCACCGACAAGAATAAATTTAACGTCTGCCTTTAGGAGCCCTTCAATTATTGCGCTTAGGTCTGCGCCTGTTGATTTTTTGCTGCTGGTATGCATTTCTCAACTCCAAAATAGTACGTGCTGCGTTATCATTTGACCGCAGACGTTCCTCCGGTGACATCTTAAGGAACATAGCGACTAATCCTTTGTCAACACCTGAACAATTCCTGGTTTCCGTTTTCTTGGCCATCAAACACCTTTGATTTTCAAAAAGTTCTATGGAGATTACAGTCTTTGATTGTAATCCAGACCTCGTCATCAATCATTAAAAAATCGCGGCGAGCCCTTATGTGACGCAGGATTGCATAATAATTGGACACTGCACTCAAGCTTCAGGTGTCGGGTGTCAGGTGTCAGTAGTAAAAAAGCGAGAGCTAGCCTGAAACCTGACACCCGACACCTGAAACCTATGCTCCGAAAAGGCTTCACTACGCCCGATAATGTCCAAAAAAAAGACCTATTTTCCTATCATTTTACGAGATCTGATCTTAATAAAAAGTGTCGGTCCAGCCCCCAATCACCCACTCTGACATCTGACGGGTGTCGTGTCTAAAAGATAAGACATTGCTTTTTCAGTGGAAATTAAAATTTGTAAAAAGCCGAGCTCATCAATTTTAAGAGATTAAAGGAGCGGTTCAAGTTCTTCTATGATTTGTTTCATTACAGGCCCTGCTTTTCCCATGATAAGGTAGTCGCTGATATCTCCTGTCAGAGGGGTTTTTTCCGGATTGATTTCTATCACTTTTGCGCCTGATTGTTTTGAAATAACCGGGATAAAGGATGCAGGTTGTACTACCGCTGAAGTACCGACTACCAGCATGATATCACACTGGGAAGCGACCTGCCTGGAACGTAGGAGGTGATTTGATGGAATCATCTCTCCGAAAAAAATGCATTCAGGCCTTAAGATGCCTCCACACTCACAGCGTGGCGGGATTTGAGACATACTTACACTGATAGTTTCCACTCGTTTATCACAGGTCATGCATTTCTGCCATGCAAAAGTTCCATGAAACTCTATTACATCCGTATTTCCTGCCTCCTGGTGAAGTCCGTCAACATTCTGCGTAATAACAGTTTTCAGGATTCCGAGTTCTTCGAGTCTGGCCAGACCCAGATGACCATCATTTGGTTTCGCGGTGTCAACTATCTCCTTCATCTCCTTGATAAGTACATTCCACACTTTTGCAGGATCTTTCATAAAAGCATCGATATGAGCATATTCCATGGGATCAAATTTTTCCCATATTCCGCCTTTCCCCCTGAAGGGTGGAATTCCGCTTTCTACAGAAATACCCGCACCTGTTAAGGCAACAACATTTTTTGCTAAAGCAAGATCTTCGGCTGCTCTTTTTATCAGGTCATCCATAAATAACCCTTAGCTTTCCAGGTCAGGCTACAACTCAAAAGTCATATCGCATCCTACGGCAAAACATTCCATATTATTGCTTTTGTCAGCTATAATTTTACCGCAGTTTTTAACGATTTTATTCATTTCCCGGTCAGTTCTCTCCTGGTTTAGATGGAAAAGGCCCACTTTTTTCACTCCGGCTTCAAAGGCAAGATTGAGAACATCGGTATATACGGAATGCCCCCAATCAATAAATGTCTTATATTCTTCCGGTGTGTATTCCGCATCATGGATAAGAAGATCTGCTCCGGAAGAAAATTTGACATAGTCTTTATACGGAAGACCACCAGGATGGATAAAACCGAGT
>JAUWMJ010000117.1 GCA_030613225.1 Desulfobacterales bacterium | reverse complement strand
ACCTTTCTTAAAAGGAATTTCAACGACTCTCGAAACAACGGATATTCATCAACTATTAGTACAGTGTTAGCTGTTTTTCGGTAAGTTTTCATTGTATTCCCTATCTTTTTAACCGTTCAATCTTCATCTTTCTTCAACCTTGAACCATGAACCCTTAAACTGTGAACCTGAGTTACAAAAAGATTATAATAGAAAGGCTGAAACCACAATGATGTAAATCACAGCAAACGTGTGAAATTCATCACACCAAAAGAAGGGCTCCGATAAAATTATTTTTCAAAAGGCCGATACAATTTAAAATAGCATGCGTTCACAGGTTCAAAGTTCACGGTTCAAGGTTATCTTTCTTGAGTTGAACCCAGAATATACGTCCTGAAACTCAATATTCGTCATGTATTATTGAACCGATGCCACGTAGAGTTCACCTTGCACTTCGGCGCAAGACTGTTCAGAACTAACGAATCAATTGTTTAGATTTCTGGTGAACCTACAACCCCTGAACCTTGAACTTTGAACCCGTGAACGGTTACTTAAAATAAAGGATTGCAATTACGGCTTTTTTGCAATATTTCGTAGAAACACTTAGGGCTCGCGCAAAAATAAGTTTACATTTTATGCACCCCAAGGGCATTTGCTTCGCGGCACATCACGGATTCAGGCCAGCTTTGCCCGATCCTCAACTCCAAAATCCTCTAAATAGCTCGCTATTCCTGTGGTTTTGAAGCATCGGATCGAACAAATCTGACCTAAATCCATGCGCCTAAAATGTAAACTTATTTTTGCGCGAACCCTTAACGCTCGACTTACAAGAGGAATAATCATGACTAACAAAACAAAAATCATCGCAACAATCGGCCCGTCATCGAACAGCAAACCGGTATTAAAAAAGCTTATTTTGGCCGGCATGAATGTGGCAAGGCTTAATTTTTCACACGGCAACTACAAAGATCACGAGAAGGTTATAAATAGCATACGCGCCCTTTCTAAAGAGATGAACAGACCTGTGGGGATACTCCTTGATCTTCAGGGGCCCAAAATAAGAACCGACACATTAAAAAACGGCAAACCTGTTTTGCTGAAAAAAAATAAAACAATACAAATAACCTCAAAACAGGTGTCCGGCGATGCAGATATTGTTTCAACCACTTATAAGCATTTATCAAAAGATGTAAAAAAAGGAGATAAAATACTTATTGATGACGGACTCATAGAGCTGAAGGTGTTATCCAAAACCAAAGATACCGTAACCTGTAAAATTATCAGTGGAGGAAGATTAAAAGAGCACAAGGGGATAAACCTGCCGGGCGTTAAAGTCTCTGCCCCTTCTTTAACTGAAAAGGATAAAAAAGATCTTCTGTTTGGTCTCAAAAAAGGTGTTGATTTCTTTGCTCTTTCTTTTGTAAGAAACGAAAATGACCTTAAGAATATCAAAAGCATAATAAATTTAAATGGGTATGACACACCGGTTATTGCCAAAATTGAAAAGCCCGAAGCAGTCGGTAAGCTGGATGAAATATTAAAGTTCGCTGACGGTATTATGGTAGCACGGGGAGACCTCGGCGTTGAGATGAGACCGGAAATGGTGCCTAAAATTCAAAAGGAAATAATATCTAAATCAATCATGGCAAATAAGCCTGTAATAACAGCCACCCAGATGCTTGAAACAATGACTGACAACCCTATCCCGACCAGGGCCGAAGCATCTGATGTGGCAAATGCAATTTATGACGGCACTGATGCCGTAATGCTTTCCGGTGAAACCGCAGTAGGAAAATATCCTGCTAAGGCAGTAAAAATGATGACCAGAATTGCCTCTGAAACTGAAATCTCGCCTTTTATGAAGTATAATATCCAGCATAAAAAAGACCGGCATGACCCGGTGACACATGCCGTAGCAAAAGCCTGCGTTAACATTCTTCACGAAGTTAATACAAAGGCGATTGTTACATTTTCAATAACCGGAAAAACCTCAAAGCTTATATCAAAACAGCGCCCCTTAAGTCCTGTTTATGCGTTTTCACCTTCGAGAAAAATATATAACAAATTATCACTGGTCTGGGGCGTCACACCCTTGTTGATTCCTCCCATTAATGACGCAAAACGCTTAATTGAAGCAGGTGAAAAAATAATAATCAGCAAAAAATTTGCAAAAAAGAATGATCTTATCATCATCGTAACAGGATTGGCGCTAAAAAGCGGTTCCACAAATCTGATTAAGATTCACACAATCGGTAAAGAGGATTGACCTTCAAGGAGCGCCACTTCGTGGCTCAAGGAGCGCTTTGCTTGAGGAGCACTATGTTTGAGGAGCGCTACGCTTTAGGCCTTAAAGCCGCCGCAGGCGGATGCTCCTCAAGGCCGCTTGTCACGGCGTAGCCAGAGGCGAAGCCTGGAAATGCCGCTCATCAAGTCCCGCAGGGACGCTCTTCAAGCCCGAAGGGCCGCTCCTCAAGTCACCATATGACGCTCCATAATAGATTATACATAACCAGATTTAAGGATGTGAGCAAGGAACCATGAACACCACATTGAATGATATTGAAGAAATGCGCGGCAATGCCGTCAAAATATTTCACAAAGGTTTGCAGGCTGTGGAGCCCGGCTCTGCAATAAAAAGATCCTGCAAACGCGAAGGTGATAATCTTTTTATCGGAAACAGAAAATATAACCTTTCCGGTATTAAGAACATCTTTGTAACAGGTGCTGGAAAGGCAACTGCTCCCATGGCAGCGGCAATAGAAGGTATCCTCGGTGAAAATATTACCCGTGGAATCATCAATGTAAAATATGGTCACACTGCAAATCTTAATTGTATCAGGCTCATAGAGGCTGGTCATCCTGTGCCTGATAAAAATGGAATGCAGGGCGCCGATGAAATTTTAAATCTTGCTGAGGGTGCAAAAAAAGACGACCTGGTGCTTTGCCTTATTTCAGGAGGTGGGTCCGCCCTTCTTGTCTTGCCGGCTGAAGGAATAACATTAAAAGACAAACAGGATACCATAAAGATTCTCCTTTCCTGTGGTGCCACCATTCACGAAATAAATACAATCAGAAAGCACATATCGAAAATAAAGGGAGGAAGACTCGCCAGGGCGGCATATCCTGCCGGCATGGTTTCTCTCATACTTTCAGATGTTGTCGGTGATGACCTTGACGTAATTGCATCAGGGCCGAGTGTCCCTGATCCGAGTACCTTTGAAGAAAGCATAAAAATTTTTAAAAAATACAAGATAACAAAGAATATACCCAAAGCCGTTGTAATGCACATCAGAAAAGGAGCCTCAGGCAAAGTCACCGAAACACCAAAAGAAGCGGATAGAATTTTTAAAAATACATATAATCTGATTATTGCAAGTAATATGGAAGCAATAAACGCTGCAAGGCATGAATCGAAAAAAATGGGCTATAAAACTCTTGTTCTTTCTTCCATGATAGAAGGCGAAACAAGAGATGTTGCTAAAGTTCACACAGCAATAGCAAAAGAGATACTGAAAACCGGCAACCCCATACCGCCACCGGCCTGCATACTCTCCGGTGGAGAAACTACTGTAAATATTACAGGTAGCGGACTTGGAGGACGAAACCAGGAGTTTGTTCTGGCTGCGGCAATAGATATTGCAGAAAGGGAAAATATTGTCGTTCTCAGCGGGGGAACAGACGGAGGTGACGGCCCCACTGATGCCGCCGGTGCAATAGCAGACAACAACACCTTTAAACGAGCAGCAAGTATGGGTCTAAACCCTCTGAATTTCCTGTTAAATAATGACTCATACCATTTTTTCAAGCAGCTCGAGGACCTGCTTATCACAGGCCCTACCAACACGAATGTAATGGATCTGCGGATTATTCTTGTTGTATAATTCTCTGCTTTGTTTCATAATTTCTATGATATAATTGTGGGTTAACGATTCAAGTGACTAAAGTGTCTAAATTGCCTAAAGTGACTAAAGTTGTGGAATTATATCTGTTTTTTATTAAAAAAGATTGAGCGAAGCGACATTTTAACTTTAGGCACTTTAGCTCACTTTAGTCACTCTTCTTTATAATCCTAATCCCAGTATTTATATAACTGGCTAAGGTTGTCTATATTGGATATAAAACCGCCCGGTCCGATCTGGGTAAGATGAACCAGGTCAGAGCCCTGGTGATTTTTAGGTGTAAAGCGTACTTTAAAGCCGCCTAAATATTCATACATTGAATCTGCAGTCCGTATAAACTCAGCCCGAGTAAAATTATTCATTTTTTCAAGAATTCTGCAAAGGGCCTTTGCTGCAATAAAACCCTCCATACCCATAAAGCTGATTTTCGAATCCGTCATATATTTTTGTGTCATCTGATGATATTGGGCAACAACGGGTATCCTTTTGTCAAAAGGATACGGCACAACCTGTGTTACGACAACCCCCAGACCCTTATTTGACAGCGTTTCTGCAAGTGCATCAGCACCTACAAAGGACACGTTGAGAAATATCGGCCTGCTCTTCGTACCATCTCGCATCAGACGTATAAATTTGGCACAGGGTTTATACGCACCGATCATTATAACAGCATCTGTATTGCTGGTTGCAATTTCACTGACTGCATTTTCCACATCAAGTGTGTTTCTTTCATATGAAGCCTTGCTTAATATCTTCATACCTCTTTTTTGAAGAGCTATTTTAACACCTTTAAGTCCGGCCTCACCGTATGAATCGTCTTGATAAAAAACCGAGATGCGCTTTAGGCTATTCATTAATAATGTATCTACCATCGCCTCGGTTTCCTGGTAATAGGAAGCACGAATATTGAATATCCCGGAAGTAAGAGGATCTCTTAAAAATTCGGCTCCTGTGAATGGAGCAAAATATGGAACCTTTGTTTTTTTTATAAGGTCGAAAATGGCTTTTGAAGTAGGTGTACCGACATATCCAAACAGTAAAAAAACCCTGTCTTTTTCGATAAGCTGCTTTGTGTTTGAAACACAGGCTTCCGGCTCATAACCATCATCTAATGTAATAAGCTTTATTATCTTTCCTTTAATGCCACCCTCAGCATTAATATGTTTAAAATAAGTCAAGGCACCGTCTCTCATACCTTGACCGAGAGCCTGTGCAGGCCCTCTAAGTGCACAGGACTGGCCGATAATAATTCTTTTTTGAGTTATTCCGTCCTCTGCATATGCACTGCCTGCAGAAAATATAGCTATGCAACAAAGGCTTGTCGGTATTAACAGGAATTTGAATCGAGCCTTTATCTCTTTTAACATCTTTCAACCTCCAAATCATTTTACATTGGAATTAATATTGATAAACACGGAAAAAGTCCGAAAACACCTTTTCCGTCATTCCGGCTAAAGCCGGAATCCAGTCATTTCAATAGCTTCTGGACTCCGGCTTTCGCCGGAGTGACGGAATTGGGACTTTTTACTACGCCATCAATATTGACGGTCTCGTAAAAAGTTAAATTTACCACGGAGGACACAGAGCTCACAGAGATAACTAATTAATAAAAAAGAATATTCTCTGTGCTCTCTACAATCTCAGTGGTGAAAAATGACTTTTTACGAATTCATCAATAATGTATGGAAACTTTAGCTATATATCAGACCTCGTCATCAATCATTAAAAAATCGCGGCTATCCCTTATGTGACGCAGGATTGCATAATAATTGGACACTGCACTCAAGCTTCAGGTGTCGGGTGTCAGGTGTCAGTAGTAAAAAAGCGAGAGCCAGCTTGAAACCTGACACCCGACACCTGAAACCTATGCTCCGAAAAGGCTTCACTACGCCCGATAATGTCCAAAAAAAAGACCTATTTTCCTATCATTTTACGAGATCTGTATATATAACATTTTGGAAGAATTGGCAATAAAACAAATAAATAAACAGTTCAGACCTGCCCGCCGGATAGCGGGCAGGTTTTCTGAAAACCTTGAACCACTGAACAGTGAACCGATGAACGATTACATTTTTTGTGTGTTATGATTACAAAGCCTTTACATCTGGACTTTTTTATGATAATTTATATTAAGTTGTGCAGTACGGGCAGGCTTTAAGTTTTCGGCTTGCAGTTCTTTAGGTCCTGTATGAATTTGCTGCTTCCCATACAAAATAAAAAGGAGGTACAAATTGGGCTCCAATCTCGAAAACAGAAATAATGCACGCTTTGAATACGAATCCCCTGTTAAATGCAAGGATTTAAAAACAGGCAGGACCTTTGATGCAATAATGTATAATTACTGCATTGACGGCTTGTATTTCGAGGCGGATCTTAAGCTTCATCCGGGAAATGAAATTGACCTCGGCATAATTAATTCCCCCTATTCTTCCAATTTCGATGCTTACGAATGTTACTGCGCTAAAGTAATCCGGTGTGACAAACTATCCGATGATGCTTCCAGATATTTTTACGGCTATGGCGCCAAATTGATGAGAACCTTTGATGAGCAACGCAAAGACTTTAGAAACGGAATATTTACAAGAAAACATCAAAGGAATACATCTTCCAAAGACATAAATTACACTATCAATAACCGCTTCTACACTGGTTTAATCAAAGATATAAGCAAAACCGGAATTTTTATTCAAACAAAGGATTCCTTCCCTCGTGGTCAGATACTTATGCTGGCCATCCCATTTTCAAATAAAAATAAAAACACCATTGTCAATGGCGAAGTAGTACGGTCCACCCAGGAAGGCTTTGGCGTGAGATTTAAAAGCCTGGTTAAAAATTGATGCTCTCGTAAAAAGTCGAATTCATCAGGTTTTAGGTGTTAAGTTTTAGGTTTTAGGTTAATGATATTATCTGTTTTAACAAAGCCTTAAAACTTAAATCCTAAAACTTAAAACGGCTCGTAAAAAGTGGTTTTGTTACTTTTTACGAGATAATCAACAGGTTATAAATTGCAAAACTGAATGCTGGAGAATACAGGATGATTCTAAAAAAAAATAAAAGTAAGTTTATAAAAATAGATGAAAAAGTGCTTGAGGACGAGGTAGGATCGGCAGTAACCGTTATCGCATCAAATACTCGTTTTACAGGTAATATTAAAGGAGAAGACACCCTCCGCATTTCAGGTTATTTCAAAGGAGAAATCCATTGCAGACGGATGGTTTGGGTCGAAAAAACAGGAAGAATTGAAGGTACGGTTACTGCCCGAAGAGTTGTCATTGAAGGAGAAATCAACGGCAATATTGAGTCGGCAGACTATGTAGAACTCAGGTCGAACGGCCGAATGACAGGCGATATTAATGCGGTCAAAATCACGGTTGCCAAAGGCTGCTTTTTTGATGGCCAGGCCAAAATCCTGCGAAAAGAAAAAAGCCCATAAGCTCTTATTGCAGACCTCGACATTTTGTTAAGAAGTATGCTATTTTTTTGGACAAAAGCAATGCGTTGATAATACACCAAGTTGCTGGTTACTGGTTAAAATTTGGTTTCAGTGTTCAGGTGTCAGCTAATTCGTTTCTTACTACTGGCACCTGAAACCTGACACCCGAAACCCGATTGCGAGGTTTTCGCTCAAAAATAAACAATTTAATGGGTGAGAACCATTTTAACAAATCGGTAATGCTTCCATCCAACTCGAAAACTCGTTTCATCTCTTACGAATTTCTACTTTCCAATTTCCCCGCTTTCCTTCCGCTAAAGACTGGATCTACGCTTCGCTCCGACAAGTTTCAAGCCGTGAACGGCTACAAAACTGGAAACTCTACTTTTTATCCTTCTTTGTTGAAAGCGCTTTTACTCCCATTGTATTAATAAGCTGGTTGATATCGGTTGTTTTAAGATTCATGCCGCCCTCGGAAACAGGTATCAGCATGATCTTTTTCCCTTGAAGCGCTTCTGCGATTTTAAGCTTTACCAGCGCTTCTCCTCCTGGTCCGGCCATTGCGTCATTCATCTCCCGAATGCCCTTTGCTTCGGCAACTGCTTCTGTCCTTATTGCTTCTGCGAGAAGTTTTTGTTTTTCAAAATAAACGTCTGCTTCTATTTTCGCTTTCAGGTATTCACCATCAACATC
>JAUWMJ010000257.1 GCA_030613225.1 Desulfobacterales bacterium | reverse complement strand
AATCCTGTGCTGATCGTCCAGAATCATTATGAAATCAGGAAAATGATTGAGCATCCATTCCCATTCATTTCTTTCGATATCACTGGATGCACACCTCGTCCCACTATCACTTGAGGTTTCTCCGGCTTGCCTGAGCACGGCTTTTGATCCTTCCAACTCAATAACCCGCCGGCGCAATCCCTCCAACTCCTTTATGAGTCGGTCTCTACTTTTATCTTCATCTTTCATCTCGCCCATCCTAATTTAGGCTGTAACTTCAACAAGTTCGCTTTTGTTCGCCTTTCCTGCCAGCATTCATAGTGCTGTGCAACTCGATGATGTGGTGACCGCATGTGACTTGCTTTAGAGTTTTGCTCCACAGTATTTACAGCATTTTGCATCAACGTCATGGCCTTCCGCACTGCACACGCGGCAAGCCTGAGTAGAAACCATTTTCCCGGAGGCCCTTGTAATTTCAGAAGTTACAATTCCTGTGGGTATGGCAATTATTCCATAACCGAGAATCATAATTAAAGCAGCCAGTGTCTGACCGATATTAGTTTTGGGTGATATATCACCATATCCGACTGTAGTAAGCGTTACGATTGCCCAGTAAATACTGCGTGGGATGCTTGTAAAACCGTTTTCCCCTCCTTCTATAAAATACATCATGGAACCAAAAATTATAACCAGTACGAAAACAACAAATAAAAATACAATTATCTTGCGCCGACTTGCGCGTAAGGCCTGTATAAGAACCATGGCTTCTGTAAGATACTGAACCAGTTTAAGAACCCGGAAAATACGAAGAACTCGCAGAACCCTGATAACGAGCATATACTGGCTGCCTGGAATGAAGATACTGAAGTATGTCGGTAGTATTGCCAAAAGATCTACTATTCCGAAAAAGCTGGTAGCATACTTAAAAGGACGTTCTACGCAGGATAATCGAAGAAAATACTCTATTGTGAAGAGAAAAGTAAAAAACCACTCACTTAAATATAATAAATTGCCATATGAATATCGAATAGAGCTCACGCTGTCCAGCATAACCATAATTACACTTAGCACTATACATATGATTAAGATTACATCAAACAGTTTGCCGGCAGGCGTATCAGCTTCAAAAATGATTTCATGAAGTTTTTGTCGATATTTTACTGAAAACTTTTTTTCCGTCATATCAAAAGAGATACTATAGTTCTTCAAAGTGTTCCTTTATTATAAAGCCAACCTCCCCTTTGCATATTCCTTCCAGGGCTTTTATCTTATAAAAATTATTGACCTCTTTTAATACTTTAACCTTTGTGCCACTTTGCATAATACACGTTATGTCATCCCCTTGGGGATCAGGGCTTTTTAGCAAATCAATATTGTCAAAAAGCAGATCGGCCTGTGCTTCTTCTCCCAAAATATTATACCAGGAAACAACTCCTGTTTTTCCGACAGTTCCGCTGCTGACACAATAAATTACGCATGAAATAACTATGAATAATAAAACACCGGCTATAATGATTAAATAGTTTTTTTTAACAAAATCAGCCGCTTTTTCATATGGCGTTTTTTGCTCAACATATGGCATTTCTTCGGGTAGTGCTTCTTCTTCATCTTGCTGCTGCTCTTCCGGCTGCTCATCCTCCTCCTGGGGTGTCTGGTCTTCGGCTTCTTTTATTCCCAGCAAGTTATAATATTTTTCATATATTATTCCGCACTGGGGGCATTCTGTTCCTTCTTCGTAATCCTCAAATCCACACTTCGGGCAGTTTTTCATAATTAACCCCTTTCTTTGCATTTACTGCAAAGCCGCCTTATATTTTTCCGCTCTATTTTTT
The DNA here is from genome assembly GCA_030613225.1 of Desulfobacterales bacterium. Next base: position 3,475 of record JAUWMJ010000257.1, on the reverse strand, counting down.
TCAGGCTTATTTTGACCGTTATCCTTTATTTCACATTTATATACCAGAGCCGCTGCAGAAGTTTTGTGAGTGTAGAGCCAGACTATATGAGTTGCTCCCAGTATAGCCGCATCATGTTTAACTTTGCTCTTACACCGAATTTTTGAAAATAAAAGAAATGTATTCCCAACGTCAACCGTTCCTTGAACAGTTCCAAGACAGTGGCAACCTTGTACAACCCGCTCATCCGTTTCTATCAAAGATCGCTCCACTTCTTTTATTCTTTGCTCTCTCGGAGATAGAAATAGAGCGCAGGAAAAAGCAGTCAACGGTATTATCGTAACCACGAGCAGAATAAATATTCTTTTCATTATATTATCTTCCTTTATTTACGGAATTGTAATTCCTTCCTTTTTTAATCGTTCCTTCAGCCATTCATATAAAACCGGATTTATATAGCGGTTCCATTGCTGATAGGCCAAATTGCTTTCTTCCATCACAGAAGGCATGGTGGAATTTATCTTTTTCCCCAGAGGACTTTCATAAAACAAAAGCCAGTCTCTAATTTCCTGGTGTGTAAAGTGAGCATTGTAAATAGAAATGATATAATCCAAAAGCCCGCCTGGATCTTGAACATTTCTTTTAATCTCAGCACGGAATTCCTGCCTGAGTTTCTTTACGATCTTTTTTGATAAGTCCGGACGCAGGCTTTCTATAATTCTAGTCATTTGATTGTCATAAGGAATCGTTGAAAGCTGCATGATACTGTCGGCATTACCTGATATTTTAATCAGTTTTCGGATGTCTTCTTTCTTTTGAGAGCTGGAAGTATCCGCTGCTGCAAAACCACCGGCGAAAGCGCTGTCTTTGGTTTTTGAGGGAGATGTGGCGGCACACCCGGTCCAGCAAATTAGAATAAACGCAAAATAAATAATAATCTGTGCAGTATATTTGCTCATATATTTTCCCTTTTTTTAATTCAATTTTGAAGAATTCGCCTTTACGAACTCATCGGCTGTTAATTATAGTAATAAACAGATTGGTTATCAAGAAAAAATACCATAAAAGAATAGTAGGCGTTCACGGGTTCAAAGGTTCAGAGGTTCAAGGTTCCATTCTCGTCCCCTGACTGCATTTATGATGTAGATTTACGAGAAATGCGTTAGCTTCGTCAAGCCTAATCCAAAATTGGAAGCCAAATTGGCAATTTCTTGGGGAAATAAGCTATTTTAACAAGGGCTTCGGGTCTTCAATGCCTTACTTGTCCTTAACCCTGAACGTTGAACCCTGAACCTGTGAACGGTTACAAAGCATATTGACGACCTGGCTGAACAAAATTGAAAGTTATTGAATAAAAACTTCCTTTCGGATAATATTACAAACTGTATTTTGACAGCAGATTAAGGAGAAGATGATGCCTGATATGAGAGAGCTTGTGACTCTTATGAAAGAACTTAAAGACCAGCTTGCTCTTTGCATGAGGTGCGGCACGTGCCAGTCTGTTTGCCCCCTTTTCGCACAGACAGGACTGGAAGCAGATGTAGCCCGTGGTAAACTTGCCCTTTTAGATGGACTGTTGCAGGAAATGTTTAAAAATCCTGAAGGTGTTTACGATCGTTTAAACAGGTGTCTTCTCTGTGGATCCTGTGCGGCCGCCTGTCCAAGTGGCGTGAAAGTGCTGGACATATTCATAAAAGCCCGTGCGATATTAACCGCTTACATTGGATTGCCGTGGATAAAGAAAATTATTTTACGGAAAATCCTGTCTCACCCCCAGACATTTGACCGTCTTATCCAATGGAGCTCAAAATTTCAAAAACTGTTTTTCCGGCCGGTTAATGATACACTAAAGACTTCATGTGTTCGTTTTTTACCTTTCCTGCTTCCAGAGCGCCATATCGTGTCCCTTGCGCCCGAACCGTTTCACTGTCACATTCCGTCGTTAAATACCAAACCAGGCCATTCGGGAATAAAGGTGGCCATTTTTGTCGGATGTTTAATTGATAAAATTTTCCCCAATATAGCCCAGGCAACTTTAGATGTTTTAAGCCATCATGGTGTAGGAGTTTTTCTGCCTGAAAACCAGGGGTGTTGTGGGATTCCGGCTATCTCCGCCGGCGACGCCACAGCATTCAACCGGCTTGTTCGCCACAACCTGGTGCAATTCAATGGAGCAGATTTTGATTACCTTATCACATCCTGTGCTACCTGCACATCAACAATCAAAAATATCTGGCCCATGATGTTTCAGCACGAATCAAGAGAAATAAAAGCCTCAGCTGAAAAGATTGCAGAAAAGACTATGGATATCAGCCAGTTCCTGGTGTCAAAAATCGGCCTTAAAACCGGCAATAATGATAATTCGGAAAACATTAAAACTGTTACCTATCATGATCCATGTCATCTTAAGAAGTCTTTGGGAGTGTCAGAGGAGCCCAGGGCTCTAATAAAAGCAAACCCCGGGTATCTTTTTACAGAAATGCCCGATGCCGATACCTGCTGTGGTATGGGTGGAAGTTTTAACCTTCAATATTATGATATTTCATCTGACATAGGAAAGATGAAACTGGAAAACATCAAACTGTCCGGCTGCTCCATTGTTGCAACCAGCTGCCCTGCATGCATGATTCAAATAGCCGATATGCTGTCAAAATCGGGGAATCATCTTGCCGTTAAGCATCCTGTTGAAATCTATGCAGACTTTTTAAAGGACTAATAAGCCAGTTTTTAAACGTTTCCCCCTTACAGCCATAGCCGTCAGGTTAAGATAAAAATGGGCTATTATCGTTAACAATTATCAATTTTCAATTCACAATTGACAATTATTTCTCTTTAGAAATGTATTCGTTAAAATCAAATTGTGAATAGTTAATTGCGAATTGTTAATTAAAAAACAAGCTAAATCCGGCTGATTTTATCATCTACAAACTTGTTTTGTCAGGTGTTTCGATATAAGTTCCCGTATGAATTTAAATATATTTTATCGTACTGCAGATCTTCTTTTGCATGGGGCGGTTTTATTTTTTCAGGATGTCCGACGGCAATAATGGATTCGACTTTCAACCCTGAAGGGATATTTAATATTTGACAAATATATTCCTGTGCTGTTTTTTCATTGTCATGCATCCTTTCTCGAATCTGAATCCAGCAACTTCCAAGCCCTATTGATTCAGCAGCCAGCTGGATAAATATTGATGCAATAGAAGCATCCTCAACCCAAACATCAGACTTGTCAGCATCAGCGCACACAACAATTCCTAAAGTAGCGTTTCTTAAAAAGGAAGAGCCGTGCTTCTTTGATACTGAAAGCATTTTAAGTAAATCTCTTTGGGTAACAAAGATAAATTTCCAGGGATTAAATCCCCTTGAGGAAGGTGCGCGAAGAGCTGCTTCAATCAGAACATCGATTTTCTCCTTTTCAACAGGCCATGGCAAATATCGTCTAATACTTCTTCTTTTTTGAATAAGGGATAAAAACATTTAAACGCTCCTTTAA
>JAUWMJ010000086.1 GCA_030613225.1 Desulfobacterales bacterium | reverse complement strand
TTGTGGACATTCTTTTCATAAACCCGTGTGTTCTGGCACGTTTAATTCTGCTTGGCTGATATGTTCTTTTCATAATTTTATCCTTTTTATTATACCGTGTTTTATAATAACCTTCTTATTCTGCACTTTATGAGTGTTTTTTTCCTTTCTTTTAAGTTAAACGTATAACCTAATCATATACTTTAATTTCTGTCAATAGTCAAAATTGATGGTTTTCGTAAATATTCCGGTTCCGGCTTTTTACTTAACCATCCGCCGCTTATTAAAATACTTTTTACAAGAGCATCAAAATTAATGCTTGCGTAAAAAGTCATTTTCACCACAGCAATCTCAGAGAACACAGAGAATATATAGTTTTATTAATTGTTTATCGTGGTGAGCTCGACGTTTTCTGTTGTAAATTCTATTTTTTCTAAATTAATTGCTTTTTAAACTCTCAAAGATTTCAAATTCTTCCATATGATATTTTGAATTTGCGTATACTATAATTTCCTTTCCAATTTCCTTTTCAAGACTGGAAATGACTTCGCTTTCCTCACCATGTAAAAGATCTGCTATTTCCGTGTTAACCTTTAACAGAATCTTTGTATTTGTTATATCGTTCATGTCTCTTTTTATCTCTCGATATATATTATAACATATTGATTGCTTAGATATAAGATATCCTTCACCTTCGCAGTAAAAACAAGGCTCGCAAAGCATTCTCGACAGTGGCTTTTTATTTCGCTTTCTTGTCATTTGTATTATTCCCATCTCAGATATTGGCAAAATATTTGTTTTTCTTCGGTCTTTTTTAAGCGCCTCTTTCAACTCATTAAATACTTTTTCCTGATTTGATCTTTTTTCCATATCAATAAAGTCAATAATAATAATTCCGCCAATATCTCTTAGACGGATTTGATAAGCTATTTCTTTCACAGCCTCTAAGTTTGTCTTTAAAATAGTCTCTTCAAGATTGTGCTTTCCGACATATCTACCAGTATTAACATCAATGGCCACAAGAGCCTCCGTGTGTTCAATTACTATTGAACCACCAGATCTTAGCCAAGCTTTTTTCTTAAGCGCCCTTAAAATATCTCCTTCTAAATTATATGCATCAAAAACGGGTTCCTGTCCTTCATAAAGTTCCACGTTTCCCTTGAAGCCAGGCGAAAATCTTTCCATAAATGTAATTATGGATTCATATCCTTTGCGTGAATCTATTATCAGCTTTTCAGCTTCATATATCAACAGATCTCTCACGGCTCTAAGACTTGCTGTAAGCTCTTTGTGCAAAAGGTAAGGCGCCGGAGCTTTTTTAAACTTAAGCTGGATATTTTCCCACATATTATTAAGAAAGGCCATTTCGTAGGCAATTTTTTCCTTTTGAATTCCTTCCGCAGCTGTTCTTATAATATATCCGTAATTTTCTTTTCTTAAGGAAAGGGCTATTTCTTTAAGCCTTTCCCTTTCAGCTGAATCTTCTATACGCCTCGATATTCCTATATGATCGGACTTGGGCATAAGAACAAGAAATCTTCCCGGAAGTGAAATATGGGTTGTGACCCGAGCCCCCTTACTTCCTATGGGTGATTTGTCAATCTGTACCAGTATTTCCTGATTTTCCGTCAACAGTTCTTCTATACGCCGGTTATTATTTTTAAATGTTTTGTTTAAAACTTCATCTTTTTCTTCTAAAATTTCATGCTCAGGCTCCTCGCTCTTCATTAACATTTCTTCAAGTTCCATATCGCTTTGTGTTGCAACGTCGTTTACATAAATAAACCCTGCCTGCTCCAAACCAATATTTATAAATGCGGCATGTATTCCAGGTAAGACCCTTTGCACTCTTCCCTTGTAGATATTTCCCCCTATATCCGACTCATCCCTTCTTTGTACAAAAAGCTCTACTATTGTTTCATCTTCGAGAAGCGCAACCCTTGTTTCGTGCTTAGTTTCGTTAATTACGATTTTTTTATACATTTTATCACTCTTTTTTGTTTGTAAGCGTTCACGGACCGTTGAAATTAGAAAATAGAAATTGTAAATTTGGTTTTTATGCTTTTGTGCTGTAGAATTATGTCTGATTTTATTTTTTATCACGAAAACACGAAAGGACCCCAGTACGATCTTCCGGACCTACGGGGCAGGAGAAAGCACGAAACATCCTTTCCCCCTGATTCTTTTTTCGTCTTTTCGGGCTTTCGTGATTGGTTTTTGGTTTTCAAGTTTCAAGCCGTGAACGGCTAAGCTCTTTATATTCTATCGCATTACGAACCATGGATTCGGCCCAGGCGGGAGTACCTAAAGCGTGTATATGAATATATGTGGCAAGGACATTTTTATAGCAGAGCCCGTCTTTTTTATTAATAAAACCTGTTCCCCTTTTAATTGAAAAAGCAAGATCACTGTCATCTCCCCGCCACTTTAATACTGATGAGTAGTGAAATTCATGCCCTTTGATTTCGGTACCTATTTTGAAATATGGGTTTTCCCTCACCACGGAAATAATGGTGTATCCATGACCTTTCGGTTTTTTTGAAAAGCTGTAGCTAACCGGGAAAATGCCGACCATGGGATACGAATTTCCTTTAAGAATCAGTTCTTCACCAAGATACATCAACCCCCCGCATTCGGCATATATGGGAAGGCCGTTTTCCGCCATAGCCTTTAGCTGTTCTTTAAACCTTATATTTCCCGCCAGCTTTTCGGCATGGGTTTCAGGGAATCCGCCTCCTATATAGAGGGCGTCGATAGAAGGAATGGTTTTGTTTTCAAGGGGGCTTATAAATACGAGTTTTGCTCCTTTAAAAATAAGTGCTTCAAAATTATCCGGGTAATAGAATTGAAATGCTGAATCTTTAATAATGCCTATTATCGGGACATGGCTATCTTTGTCGGCCTTTTGATTTTGCTTCTCTAATACCGGATCGTGAACACCTCTCCTTAACTTTTGCGATCTGCCTTGCGAAGTCTCGACTTTAAGAGCTTCCTCCAGACCGCCTTCTTCTGCCATCCGGCTACCGCCTTTAAATGCAATCTTTGTTATCTGCTCAAGGTCAATATACTTTGAGGCAACTTGCGACATCGCATCAATGGATTCTTTTGCCCAGTTATGTTCGGGTGTGGGAACAAGACCCATATGCCGCTCGGGAAAATTATGGTTGCTTAGTTTCGGTACAGCGCCGAGTATGGGAATGCCGCAAAAATGTTCAATGCTTTTTCTAAGTATGTTTTCATGCCGCAACCCGGCAACCCGGTTTAATATAACTCCCTTGATACTTACATCCGGATCAAACTGCATGCATCCGGAAACAACAGCAGCCATGGTGCGGGTTGTCTTTGTAGCATTAATGCACAGAATAACCGGCAGGTCTAAAAGTTTCGCAAGCTCTGCGGTGCTGGTAGTTCCTTCAAGGTCTATACCATCGTAAAGACCTCGATTTCCCTCTATGATTGCGATATCATTTGGCAGGATATGTGATAGAAATGAATGAAGAACGATCTCTTTTTTAATAAGGAAGGTGTCCAGATTATAGCAGGGCCTGCCTGCCGCAAGGGCGAGCCAGCCTGTATCGATATAATCAGGGCCTTTTTTGAAAGGTGCAATGGTCTGTCCCAAATTCTTCAGCGCAGAAATAATTCCGACTGAGAAGATGGTTTTTCCCGAACCCCCTCGCAGGGCAGCGATGACAAGTCCGGGAATATCAATAATCTTTTGCTGTATGGAAATCTGTTTCAAATATAAAAATTACCGGGATGCCGGTTCATCAGATAGGCTTTAATCCTCGTGTTCTGCTGAGGCCTGCTTGCCTTTACCTTTAAGTCCATACATTGAGGTGCTTCCGCTGGACCAGTATTCAAGAACCTCTTCAGTTATCATCTGGGTGATCAGTTTTTTGGCAACCCTTGGCTTTAAGTCGAGTATTTTAGCAAGATCATTGAAGTAGAATTTCGATTTTACTTTCAGTTTTTTTGTAAGTCCAGCAACAATTTTCTCTTTTGCCTCTTCATATTCCATAACTGAGTACCTTTTTTAGAGTGCAGGGAACACTGTACGTGCTCCCTGCCGGTTAATAGATTTAGAACTTAAATTGTGTTGTCTGGCGCCATGTAAAATAAGCCGGATCACGGAAATCATCGATAAGATGATGAGTAAATTCAAGTTCACATTTTTCAAAGAACCTTTCCCATCCGATCCTTTCAGCCCATTCGCCAAGACGTTCGTACTTATTAGCGTCTTTTGCGTAAGCCTCCACCATCCTCTGAATGGTATCGGTCATGGTTGGCCAGCGGGGCATTTCGTTGGGAATAAATGCTACAACGACCTTGGAAAACTTGGGTGCGCTGATCCTGTTGGATACTTTGCCTCCTGCCATGAGCACGATTCCGTCACCAACATCGTCTGTCAGAGGCATGGATGGACACATGGTGTAACAGTTGCCGCAAAACATACATCTTGGCTCATTTACCGAAACACTCTTAACTTCCGTGCCGTCATCCAGTTTAACCTTGGCAGGTTTGATAGCTGCTGTCGGACAGGCTGCAATAGCCAGCGGAATCTCGCACATCTTGTCCAGGTATTCATGGTCCAGCATGGGTGGTTTACGGTGATAGCCTAAAATTGCGATATCCGAGCAATGAACCGCACCACACATATTAAGGCAACATGCCATGGAGATACGTAAATGTGCCGGCATTCTGTGAGATTTAAAATCGTCAAACAGAACGTCAAGCGTGGCCTTTACCGTACCGGATGCGTCTGTTGCAGGTGTATGGCAGTGAATCCAGCCCTGGGTATGCACGATGTTTGTAATACCAGCACCGGTTCCACCAACCGGAAATTTATAACTGCCACCAGGAAATTTACGGCTGTTAAGATCATCTTTCATAGCCATTGCTTTATCTTTAGTGTCTGTCATAAATTCAATATTGTTTCTTGTCGTGAACCGAAGATGTCCGTCACAATATTTGTCTGCAACTTCACAGATTTCACGGATATGAGTTACGCTCATAAGGCGGCATCCGCCGACCCTAACCGTGTAAACCTCGTCACCTGATTCCGCAACATGAACCAGAACGCCTGGTTCCAGAATTTCATGATACAACCATTTACCCTTGTTCTTTTTTATGACCGGAGGGTAAAATTCATCATATTTTCTCGGACCGATGTCGGTAATCCTGTTTTCCATCGGTTTATCCGGATTATAACCTGAAGATACAAATGCCATTTTATTCCCCTCCTATCTCTGATGGTGTTTTCTGAATTCGTTAATATCACGTTCAAACCCGCCTTCGACTTCCTCTTCTTTCCAGAATATATACGGGTTGGTCCGTGGTTCCTGAACCATTCTCGGATCCGGTTTAAAACCTGTTACCTCAAGCAGTTTCTGGAAACCCTGTCGTTTCATCAGTTCGCCCAGTCGCTCACGGTTTTTCCCTTCTTCCATCCACCAATCCCAGATGGGTTCAATTACAGTCTCTTTTATTTCATCATAAGGCTCTTCTACCTTTATAAACGGAACAATGAGAGATCCCATCTGTGCACCATCAAGAATCGGAGCCTTGGCACCTGCGAATATGGAACAACCTCTGTCATCACCTATTCTAAGTGCTCTCGGCATAGCGTTTATGCAGTGCATGCAGCGGGTACATTCAGGTGTATTTATCTCAAGTTTTCCGTCTTCATACCTCATGCAGCCTGTGGGACAAAGATTGATAATTTCTTTTTCGATATCAAAAGGACCCCAGTTGCCGTCGGAATGGGCACCGCCATTTGGCGGAATTTCGCCTCCAACATATGCGGCAACCGCTTTCTGATCAATTTTTATATCATCACGCCAGGTACCTACAAATGACAGGTCTGAGCGTGCAATTGATGCTACGCAGCAATTTGGACATCCGTCGAATTTAAACTTAAATTTATAGGGAAATGCCGGACGATGTAATTCATCCTGGTACTCAACGGTAAGATCATGGCATATGGCCTGTGTGTCAAAGCATGCAAATTCACATCGAGCCTGGCCGATACAATCGGAAGGTGTTCTAAGGTTGGAACCGGAACCGCCAAGATCCTGGTTAAGGTTATGACCCAGTTCCCAAAAAACTTCTTCAAGCTGGGGTGTGGTTGTGCCAAGGAAAATGATATCACCTGTAGAGCCGTGCATGTTTGTGATACCGCTTCCGCGCCTTTCCCAAAGGTCGCATATATCTTCTAAGTATTTCGTAGTATAGAACTTGCCTGCCGGCTGGCTTACACGCATGGTATGGAAATGGGCAACGCCCGGAAACATTTCTGGCTGGTCGCAATACCGTCCTATAACACCGCCGCCATAGCCGAATACACCCACGATTCCACCATGTTTCCAGTGAGTCCTTCCGTGCTTAAAGGAAAGCTCAAGCACGCCAAGAAGGTCATCAACCGTATCCTGTGGAATCTGGTATTCTATGTTCTTTTCGTTCTTTGCCCTTGATGCAGCTTCTTGCTTAAGATCGTCCACAAAACTTGGCCATGGTCCGGACTCAAGCTGATCCAACAAAGGGGTCTCATGTTTTGCCATCGTATTACCTCCATTCGTTATTGAAATTAACAACTGAGACTATAAATAATTTTTTATTTCCCCTTCCGGGTAAGTTGTGGTCACCTCCTCTCAAATTGCTGTTTATTCTTTAAAAATTAAAAATAATTTTTTTTTAGGCTTTCTCTTGAAGCAAAGATGATATATAGAATCAATCTTTTTCCTTGTCAATAAAAAAGCTGCGGCAGATTCGCGAAAGTCCATAGTTCTGCCTTTCCCCTCTACACTAAACTATGCAATATGATCAAATTCTAACTTGCCTCTAATATTTCTCTAACATTTCTATATTAGTTTCCCTTTATCAAATCTATTGTGAACAGGTATTTTGATTTATTTTACCGTAAAAAAGGGGGTGATAGGAAAAAACTAATCAAATTTTCACATTTTCTTAACACAAATCTAACAATTGCTGACTATTATTAATCCAGACCTCGTTGAGTAGTTGAGCGGTTAAGTGGTTGAGTAGGAAAGCAATTACTATTATTTCAAGATGTTACAGCTTTTCAAACGTCGAATGTCCAATTTTCAAGCAAATAATGGATATGCTCATTATAACAACAACTTAACAACTCAACTACTTAACCATTTAACGAGATCTGTAATCACAACATTATGGAGGAAAAAAGATGAAAAAATCTATTTTAATTATTGTTTCATTATTTGCGGCAGTCATTATTACAACAACTTTCGCTTTTGCAGGCAAACTTGTAATTAAAGGGTCAACAACCGTGCTTCCAATTGCACAAAAAGTTGTAGAAGCTTACATGAGTGAACACCCTGATGTAAAAATCTCCCTTTCAGGCGGCGGATCAGGCAATGGAATTAAAGCCATCATCGACGGATCAACGGATATTGCAAACGCTTCGCGGTTCATCAAAGACAAGGAAGTAAAACTTGCCCATGAAAAAGGCGTTTATCCGGTTCCTTTTGCAGTGGCTTATGATTCCATAATTCCTGTGGTACACCCAGGCAACAAAATAAATAATTTAACCAGGGATAAGTTGAAAGCAATATATAAAGGAAAGATAAGAAATTTCAAAGAAATCGGCGGGCCGGATCTTAAAATCGTTGTTATCTCAAGAGACACTTCGTCCGGTACGTACGAGACCTGGGCAAAAAAAGTCATGAAAAAAGAAAGGGTAACACCCAGAGCGCAGGTTATGGCTTCAAACGGTGCAATCGTACAGGCTGTTTCCAACAATAAACATGCCATCGGATACATCGGCATTGGATATCTTAACAAAAACGTGAAGCCTTTGAAGGTTGATGGAATAGAAGGAACTGAAGCCACAACGCTAAACGGAACGTACCCCATCTCAAGACCTCTTTTCATGTTCACAAAAGGATGGCCAAAAGGGGATACATTAAATTTTATCAATTTCATGCTTAATCCCAAAAAGGGCCAGAAGTATGTGAAAGAGGCAGGGTATGTTAGATTATACTAACAGCACGTTTTTTCGTTATTGTTTTGATCAAAACATGCTACCCCCGCCTACCGTCATCTCCTCCTTGTCAAAGGGCCCGTCTTTAACGGGAAAGGTGGGAGGCAGGCAAAGCGCATGGCAAAAACATATTCAAATTAAAATATGCGGGCTGTGCGTTTTGCACATTATAATGGGAGCATAAATGGTACTAAAGCGGCAAACAGTAGAGAAGTCAGTACAGAAAATATTTTTTATAATTGCAATGGCTTCCATCGCCACCCTTTTTTTGATTATGGTTTTTCTTTTCAAGGAAGGCTTGCCGATTTTTAAAACTGTTTCCGTAAAAGATTTCGTTTTCGGGCATTACTGGTATCCTACTTCTGAACCCCCTGATTTCGGGATATTTCCGCTGATTATCGCCTCTTTATCTGTGACTTTGCTTTCAGCGGCAATATCCATACCGCTTGGTGTGATGACTGCTGTTTACCTTGCTGAAATTGCATCTAAAAAGGTGTCTGAGATTGCCAAACCTGTTGTTGAACTTCTGGCGGCACTTCCTTCCGTAGTTATCGGGTTTTTCGGCATGGTTCTGGTTGCCCCATTTCTTCAGAGAGTTTTTAATATTCCCACAGGACTTAACATGTTTAATGCAGCCTTGATGCTGGCATTTATGTCGATCCCAACTATATGCAGTATCTCCGAAGATGCCATACACAGCGTGCCTGTTGCCCTGAAGGAAGCTTCCATGGCCCTTGGCGCCACACACCTTGAGACTATTGTCAGGGTGATCCTTCCTGCATCTATTTCAGGAATCAGCACGGCGGTTATACTGGGCCTGTCAAGGGCTATCGGAGAAACCATGGTGGTTCTTATGGTTGCAGGAGGAGCGGCCATGCTCCCCGAGTCGATTTTCGACCCGGTCAGGCCAATGCCCGCCAGCATTGCTTCTGAAATGGCGGAAGCTCCGGTAGGGGGAGAACATTATTATGCTCTATTTGCAACAGGAGTCGTGCTTTTTTTATTTACCTTTATCTTTAATGTTATTGCAGATCATATTGCATATAAATATAAACAGACAGGCGAAGCATCTTTGTAGCGTTTAAAGTGACTAAAGTGTCTAAAGTGAGCTAAAGTGAACTAAAGTGACTAAAGT
>JAUWMJ010000246.1 GCA_030613225.1 Desulfobacterales bacterium | reverse complement strand
CTTTTCTTACGTACGTATTTAAAAGATAATAAGCTGTATTTTCTCTGACTTTCTCAGTACTCACTGTTAAAAGACCACTCATTTTATCCACAACCAGAATATCATGATCTTCATAGAGAATAGAAAGCCCCCTGGGCTGATATCTTTTGGGGGGGCTTTTAAAGCTTTTCTGACTTTTCCGCATAATGTTTACTTAAGAACCTGTCCGACAACCCCCGCCCACTGCGCGATAACGGTCTTCCCAAAACGCACCGTTTCGATTCTTTCTTTTATTGTACTCCTGACCGGTTCGACCGGCAACCAACTTAATAGATTTTGGAATGACATCTCGTCCAGCACCGTCAACGACTAGAAGATGAATATGGTTTGAAGTAACCATATAGTTCAATATACGGATTCCGTAACGCTTCTTTGACTCAAACAGCCATTGCAACCATCGGCGTCGATCTCTGGCAAATTTAAACAGAAATTCTTTTTTATGACACCGATGCGTTATATGCCAAACGTGACCTGGAAGGAAATGCCGTTTAGCCCTTGCCATCTGCCCGTGCTCTTCTCTTAAAAGTGTGTTTTTGGCTCTCAAAATAGCCATTTAAGGCCTTATTTGACGTAAAATTTTAACGTTTTATATATTATCTCAATATGTTGCTGTGGCCCGACCCCCATTCCTCATTCATCTCAATATGTTGCTATGGCCCGACCCCCATTCAGAATTGTTCCATGATACTATTATAACGTGTGCAGCATCAAAATATTACATCTTTTTATGATAAACAGTGTAAAATGGTGCAGACAACTCTCCTTGTAAAGAAAAAATGTCTGTTTACATTTTGTAAAAATTATTGACAACCAATAGCCCATTCCTAAACAAATGACTTTGCAACTATTTGTAATCAAAACTAATATCACATTGCTTGTTTTGGCACATGCTTTGCAATATGCTAAATAAAGACACATTATAAATGCCTGGGAGGCAGAAGTCAGGATTTATGAGTCAGAATAAAAAGGAAATAGAAGATCGCAGAATCGATCAGCTAAATCTTTTTGATGAGTAGATTGCCTGCCACCTTTAGGTGGTACATATTTTAATCCGCTTTGAGCGGTTCACATTTCAAGCCACCGGTTTCACCGGTGGTCTATGACTTTGGAAACTTTAAATCTGAAGGATTTCCCCAGAAATTCTGAAGATTAAATTCTAAGGGAGGTATCAAAATGGAGTCAGATGAAGTCATTAAAACTCTCAGGAAGTGCGAACTATTTGGTCAGCTCTCTGAAAAAGAGTTGCTCTCTATTGCCAATCTGGGAAGTATCAAAGAATACGAGGCAGGGGAGATAATTTATGAACAAGGCATCCTCGGTACAAAATTATATGTTTTGTCCAAAGGACAGGTCTCTCTCTACAGAAGGATTGATTTAGGTAATGCCCGTGTGGCAGAAGCTGCTGTCTATGTCTTGAGAGAAAATGCTCGAAGAAGGCTCTTGGGTGGCTGGTGTACTCTCATAGGGGAACAACATGTCCAGATGTGTACGGCCAGATGCGACAAACCGAGCAAGATCGTTTCCTTAAACTGTTCGGATCTTATGAAGATAATCACTAATAATCCAAATATCCGGCTAATGATTCTGGAAAAGCTTATCTTAATACTGCGGGATCGGATAGAAAGCTCCTACGGAGCTATGGAAGTCCTGTAGTGCCCGACTCAACGGAAAGTATATCTAAGAACTCATTACATAACTAAACTCGTAAAATAGTGTCCCCTAAGCCCTATTTGCTACTGCATCAGATGAAAAGGAGCAATATTGATGAGTGAGTACAAAATCTTATTTCTTCCTCACAACAAGGAAATAACTGTTCAGGATGGAGAGAGCCTGATACGTGCTGCCATGGAGGTCGGCGTCCATATAAATGCTTCCTGCGGTGGAGAGGGGATATGCGGGAAATGCCGTGTAATTATAGAAGAAGGAAATATTGAAGGAGGAATTACAGAAAAGCTGAGCGAGGCTGATATAGAAAAAGGGTACCGGCTGGCCTGTAAAGCAATTGTTCGAGGGAATGTTACAGTTCGCATTCCTGTCGAGTCGGAAGTTGATGCAAGGGTGCTGAATATGCAAAGCACCGCAAGACGAACGGCACTTATAAAGCAGCCGGATTTTGAAGCATTAAAGAAAGAGGGGCTTTTCCTGCCGCCTGTGGAAAAAAAATATCTTGAGCTTCCGGAACCGTCAATACAGAATAACCTTCCAGACACCACCAGGCTTATCATGTTTTTGAAACTGAACCATGATGAGCACCACCTTGCAGTAAGTCTACCGGTTATTCGAAAGCTGCCGGATGTTCTTAGAGAAGATGGTTTTAAAGTGACGGTAACCCTTGCCCGACCCGTCAAGAAAGGTAGGAAATCAAACATAATTCATGTTGAACCTGGAAATACAAAAAACCGTAGTTATGCAATTGCCGTGGATATCGGAACAACCACAGTTTATGGTGAATTAATCGACCTTAACAATGGAAACATCAAAGCGCAGGCCGGTGATTTTAACGGGCAGATCAGCTATGGAGAAGATGTCATAACCCGGATTATGTATACGGAAGAACCCGGCGGTCTGGAAAAGCTCCACGAAGTCGTAAAGAAAACAATTAACAAAATCATTCACAATATTATTAAGCAGGCCGAAATTAAGCGTGACGAGGTTTCTACTATTACGCTGGCGGGGAATACCACTATGAGTCAGCTTTTTTTAAAAGTAAATCCCAGGTACATTCGACGTGCCCCATACGTGCCGGCTGTAACACTTTATCCGCCGATAAAGGCAGTAAGTTTGGGTATTGATCTTGGGGATCACGTTGAAGCCCTTTTCTACCCGCAAATTTCAAGTTATGTGGGCGGCGATATTGTTGCCGGTGTGATGGGTTCAGGTATTTACCGAAGTGAAAAATTAACACTTTTTATGGATATCGGTACGAATGCCGAAATCGTGGTCGGCAACAAAGACTGGCTTGCATGCGCCGCCTGTTCTGCGGGCCCGGCATTTGAGGGTGGAGGTATACAATTCGGAATGCGTGCTGCAAAAGGGGCGATTGAAGATTTTTCCGTAAACCCCATAACCCTTGAGCCGATGAATATCACTATAGGTAATATCAGGCCAAGGGGTATATGCGGTTCCGGGCTGATCATCATGGTGGCGACGATGTTTGAAATGGGCATCATTGACAATCAGGGGAAATTCAACCGGGACCTGAAAACACAGCGCATTCGTGAAACCGATGGCGTATGGGAATATGTGATTGCCTGGAAAGAGGATACACAGATCGACCGAGATATTGTTCTGACGGAAATTGACATTGAAAATCTCATTCGTGCCAAAGGGGCCATATACAGCGGAGCCCAGACCCTTCTGGGTGAAGTGGGAATGGATATAAAAATGATTGAACGCATTATCCTGGCAGGGGGATTTGGAAGCTATGTGGATCTGGAAAAAGCGATGACCATAGGTCTGCTGCCTGAAATCGATCTGGATAGGGTTACGTTCATTGGAAACAGTTCTCTAATGGGTGCAAGAATGAGCGCTCTGTCAAACCACATTCGTATGGATGTGGTAGAAGTGACCAAAAAGATGACCAATTTTGAGTTGTCGGAAACGGCTTCATATATGGATAATTATGTTGCTGCTTTATTCTTGCCCCATACCGACATGAATAAATTTCCAAAACTCAAATCGCGTTTGGAAGATAGACGCTTAATGGAAAAATCCATATAATTTTTCTTTATACATCGTCAGGCACACGGCCAAAGCCGAGAAGTTTTAAGTATCTCCATCTCCAGCCGGCCCAGGGAAATTCTTCGCAAGCTAAGGGAAATGGACAAATAGCTGAGCCGGTTTCAAAACGTTTCAAAGGTCTCAAATCAAGGCTTTCGGTGAACGTCGTGTGAATTTTATTTCCCAAATTACAGGATTATTAGTGTCAAGCTTTGGCACCGATCCTTCCTAAAATTCTCCATCAACGATGTTTATGAAATTACGGCGTATCAGCTCCGCACATTTCTGAGACAGTTTGCGTGTCAATTGCTTTTGCTCTTTTTTTTCAAGTCCATTATATTCTTGGAGGTAATCTTTGAAAAAGTCATCAAGTACATCTTTTGAAAGAAGTTGTATGAGTTTGCCAAATTCCTCTTGCCTAATCGGCCCGATTTTTGATAATACGTTACGAAGCCGATTTTCTGTGATAAGACTCCCCATCTCGTTAAATAGCTTCTCGCCTATTGCGGATAATGTCATCCGAGGCTTTCTTGGCCTGTCTCTTGCCTTTGCTTTTTCCGCCCATTTCTCATTCTTGTTTTTAAGAATTACTCTCGTTCTATCACTAAGAAATTTTGGAATTACCGGCTTTATCACAACACCTTCACATATGTTGTCTTCAAGTTCGGGAAGACCCAGCCATACGGAAATCTGGGAAGGAAAGCCGTTTGAATGTTTCAAGCATTCTTCAAAGGTACCTCTGAAAATAGTTTTTGCATACAGAAAACCGGCCTTTTCCATGACCTGGTTGAACTTATCGACATCAAGCAATTTGCCGTCTATCGCCGTATCAATTGCATAAAACTCGTTGTGTGGTGTGTAAAAAATACCTTTCTGAATTCTTGTGGCTGAAGTATCCTTTTTCACATCCTTGTGAGGATATGTTCCGCCAATTAATTCACCATATACAGCCAATTCACTAAAATCGCAGCCTTCTTCCTTTAAAATCGCATAGAGCCTCTTAACTCTTTCACTATTTTTATCTTCAACCGGCTTATAGTCATAAAAGTTATCATTTATAAAATCGCTCCTCTTGGCGGATTTCAATTCCTTTCCGTCATACCAGAAAGAAAGATTGGCACCATGTGCCTTTTCCTGAACAACAAATTCGCCTTTATCCTGCTTTTCCACAGCAAGAACATCAAGAAACTTTTTTCGATAACTGTTTTCAATCTCGAAATATTTTCTAAACCTCATAGTTACACCTCCTGATTTTCCGTAACTGTTTATTCTTTTCCAGTATTGATGATCTCGTAAAAAGTCGTATTTACCACAGAGGACACGGAGCTCACAGAGATAACTAATAACTAAAACAAGATATTCTCTGCGTTCTCTGCGAGCTCAGTGGTGAAAAATGGCTTTTTACGACGCCATCGATATTGATTTAGAAGTAAAATATCTAACAAAGGAGATAAAATCAAGAATAGTCGTTATAGAGAGAAATCTGAGCCTTAGGGCTCGCGCATAAATGAGTGTAAAGAATTGACAGGAGCGAGGAGGGACTTCATGAAACAATCAGCTTCTGGTGATGCCGGCCGTTAAAATTGCGTTGCCGGCTGGTTGTTGTTGGTAGTACCGTTGATAATGAAGAACTTTTTTAATATAAGAATGAGTGGCTTTGAATGGAGGTATTCCGTTATATTCCCTGACATTCCGGCTT
>JAUWMJ010000198.1 GCA_030613225.1 Desulfobacterales bacterium | reverse complement strand
GCACGCTTTTACAAAAGCCCGGATTTCAAAGGACTTTTTGAACCCTTTGACAGTGTAACGGTTATTGACGATTACACCGTTGATATCAAAACCAAGAAACCCTATGCACTTCTTTTGAACATGGCGACCTATATCTTTCCGTTGGACAGTAAATTCTATACAGGCACAGATGAAACCGGCCAGCCTAAAGACGCTGTTGTAAAGATCGGCCCTTCTTTTGCCCTTAAAAACGAGTCAGGCACCGGTGCTTTTAAAGTGACTTACCGTGAACAGGGGGTAAAAACAGTTTTTGAAAGGTTTGCAGGATACTGGGATAAAAAATCCCCGGGCAACGTGGATAAGATCATACTCACTCCCATCAAGGAAGACGCTACCCGTGTTGCGGCATTACTATCAGGCGATGTGGACTTCATTTCTCCTGTACCGCCCCAGGATTTTCCAAGGATCAAAAAAGATAAAAAAATCCACCTGGTTACATGTTCAGGCGGCCGGATTATCACTCTTCAGTTGAACCAGAAGCGCCGTCCGGAATTTAAAGATAGAAATGTTCGCCAGGCCATCGTTTATGCCATCAATAATAAGGGTATTGTAGAGAAAATTATGAAAGGTGAGGCCACCGCTGCCGGTCAGCAGGGCCCGAAAGGGTATGCCGGGTACAAGAAATCCCTTAAACCACGTTATTCTCTCAAAAAGGCCAAAGCCCTGATGAAAAAGGCAGGCCTGGCAAAAGGTTTTGAGTGCACCATGATAGCCCCGAACAATCGCTATGTAAACGACGAAAAGATTGCAGAAGCCGTTGTTTCAATGCTTGCTAAAATCAATATAAAGGTGAACTTAAAGACCATGCCCAAGGCCCAGTACTGGGATGAATTTGATGCCCAGGTTGCTGATATACAGTTGATCGGCTGGCATTCTGATACGGAAGATTCCGGCAACTTCAGTGAATTTTTAACGATGTGCCCGAACAAAGAGACCGGGTTCGGTCAATTCAACAGCGGTAATTACTGCAATCCGAAAATAGATGAGCTGACCATAGCGGCCCAGTCCGAGACCAATTTGAAAAAGAGGACATCCATGCTCCAGGAAATTGAACAGATTCTCTATGATGATGCTGCCTTTGTGCCGTTCCACTGGCAAAACCATTCTTATGCAGGTAAAAAGAACGTGAATATCGAGCCTGTTATTAATACACAGAATTTTCCCTATCTTGGGGATCTTGTAGTAAAATAAGTATTAAATAACCCTAATCGAGTTAAAACTCGATTAGGGTTGTCCGTTGCATATAGAAACACCAATCAATGAAGCGTTCCTTTATATAGCGACGGACAACAGACCACCAACAACAGACAATTGAAGGATGGCAATCTCTTTTATGTAAAATTGATTGAGCGTAGCGACTTCCATCAATCGACAATCAACAATCAACAATTATAAAAAACTCCTATAGTGTTTGCATTTATAGTACACCGTATAATCCAGGCCGTTTTGGTCATGCTGGTGATCAGCTTTATCGGTTTTTCCATCAAAAACGAGATTGGTGATCCGGTCCGGGATCTGGTCGGGGAGAGAGTCACGCCCGCCGAACGCGAAGCTTTGCGGGATGAGATTGGCTTAAATGATCCCTTTTTAATTCAATATGTTCGCTTTGTAAAAAATGCGGCACAGGGAGACCTGGGGCTTTCATTCTTTCACAAAAAACCGGCCCTTCAGGTAATCATATCCAAGGCACCGGCTACCATTGAACTGGTTATCGGCACTGCTCTTATCATTATTTTTGTATCCCTTCCAATCGGTATGTTCACGGCCATTCATCCAAAGAACTGGTTTTCAAGGTTTACCCTGAGTTTCAGCACATTGGGTGTATCTGTTCCGGTATTTTTAACAGCTATTTTGCTCATTTATCTCTTTGCGGTTGAACTCAACTGGCTGCCGTCGTTTGGGCGGGGAGAAACCGTTAATATATGGGGATGGGAGAGTGGTTTTTTTACTATAGACGGGCTAAAGCACCTGATTTTACCCTGCATAGCACTTGCGTCGATCATGCTGCCTCTTTTTATTCGCCTGATCCGCAGTGAAATGATTGAAATCCTGGAAACCGAATATATCAAATTTGCCTGGGCTAAAGGGCTTCGTCGCCGGCGGATATGGTTTGTTCATGCCTTTAAAAATACACTCCTGCCGGTGATCACGGTTTTTGGTGTTCAAATCGGGATTATGTTCGCCTTCACCATTTTGACGGAAACAGTTTTCCAGTGGCAGGGGATGGGATTTATGTTTTTAGAGGCGGTTGAGAGGTCGGACTCGTCCCTTCTCGTGGCATATCTGGTAGTCGTTGGAGTCATTTTTGTAGTGGTCAATACAGTGGTGGATATTATTTACGGACTGGTCAACCCCACCATAAGAATAACAGGAAGAAAATGAACCGATCGTGGCAACGTTTTAAAAAATCTTATCTGCTGTACAGTTTTAAGCAGGACTGGGTGGCAATTGCGAGTTTTATCGTTCTGGCTAATCTCATCCTGATCAGCATTTTAGCACCTGTCCTTGCACCCTATAATCCTTATGACCCATTAAGCATTGACATTATGAATTCTGAAATTCCTCCCGCATGGATTGAAGAAGGAACTAAAGCTTTTATTTTCGGAACAGATATCCAGGGAAGAGACCTTTTAAGCACAATGATTTACGGGCTAAGGCTGTCTGTTATCATCGGAATCGGTGCTGTTTTGCTCCAGGCTTTTCTCGGGATTTCGGTCGGCTTAACGGCAGGTTATATCGGGGGAAAGGTTGATGCGATTTTGATGCGCATAGCGGATATACAGCTTTCATTTCCATATCTTATGGTTGCAATTTTTATAAGTGCCATTTTCCAGGTTGTTTTTGGAATAGGCCGTTTTGAAGAACTGGCCGTGCCGCTGCTGGTTGTAATCATCGGTCTATCCGAATGGCCTGTTTATGCCAGGACTGTAAGGGCCTCAGTGCTGGGAGAAAAGAATAAGGAATATGTGGAGGCTGCACGGGTTATCGGTTTGAGCCGCAAAATCATCATGGTACGGCATATTTTACCCAATACCATGACCTCTGTTCTTGTTATTTCCACGATTCAGGTGGCAAATGCTGTTATGAGCGAAGCCGCACTTTCGTTTCTAGGGCTGGGGATGCCTGTTACAAAGCCTTCTCTTGGTTCTCTTATCAAGTCCGGGTTTGAGTACATTTTCAGCGGTTCCTGGTGGATCACCTTTTTCCCGGGGATTGTACTGATAGTCTTTGTACTGGTTATAAACCTTCTCGGAGACTGGCTCAGGGACGTATTGAACCCAAAACTATATAAAGGCTAATATGACTCACCTGCTGGAAGTTGAAGATCTTCAAGTAAAATTTGCCTTAAGGTTCGGAGAATTGACCGCTATTGACGGTATCAGCTTCACCCTTGACAAAGGCGAAAGGCTCGGTCTGGTGGGAGAAAGCGGTGCCGGCAAATCGGTGACAGGTTTTGCAATTATAAATCTGGTGAGCAAACCCGGTTATATTTCAAGAGGAAGAGTCTTATTTAATGGTCAGGAGCTGAATCGACTGCAAGATGAAGCTATGCGCGATATTCGCGGCAACCGCATCGGCATGATTTTTCAGGATCCTATGATGACCCTTAACCCTGTCCTGTCCATCGGTACCCAGATGGTTGAGACCCTTTATGCCCATGGCAATATATCAAGAAAAGATGCAAAGGAAATTGCACTTGAAAAACTGCAAAAAGTTCAGATTCCTTCTCCTGAAAAACGGCTCAAACAGTATCCCCACGAATTTTCCGGGGGAATGCGCCAGCGGATAGTCATTGCCATTGCTCTTATTACAGACCCTGATTTGATTATTGCAGATGAACCTACAACCGCTCTTGATGTAACTATACAGGCGGAGATTATGGACCTGCTTCTTTCATTGTGTGAATCCGAAGATATGGGACTTATTCTGATCACCCACGATCTGGCGGTCGTTTCCCAGGTGACGGAAAAGATTGCAGTTATGTATGCAGGTAAAATTGTTGAAGCCGGCCTTACGGAGGCCGTTATAACAGAGCCTAAGCATCCTTATACCCAGGGACTTATAAAGGCGTTGCCCGGCAGCCTTCAACCAGGATCAAGATTAAACCAGATTCCGGGAATGATGCCGACACTTACTGATATTCCTCCTGGATGCGCCTTTCATCCCCGATGCACAATTAGTGATTCAAAATGTGAAGAAAAAACACCAATGTTGGTAAGTATAAATGATCAAAACAGAATGGTCGCATGTCATATGGTGAAGACCTGAATGCTCTTTTGGCATGTTTCTAAATTTGATGAATTCGTAAAAAGTGGTTTTTTTCTTTTTACGAAACTAATAAATTTAATACGAAATACTTGAAAAGATAATGAACAAAAACGGGCTGTTAACCATAAAAAATCTTGTAAAACACTTTGATATTTCAGGCGGATTCCTTGAACAGCTTGCAATAGACAAAGGGCGTGTGGTTCGAAAGAGAACCATTGTAAAAGCTATCAATGACGTCAGTTTTACAATTTATCCGGGTGAGACATTTTCTGTGGTGGGAGAAAGCGGTTGTGGCAAATCGACTCTGGCTCGAACCACCCTTGGACTTTATCCTCCTGAAAGCGGAGAGATATATTACAAAAATGATAGAATTGATAACCTGACCCCACAGCAGATGCTTCCTTATCGAACCAAAATGCAAATGATTTTCCAGGACCCTTACGCATCCTTAAACCCCCGGAAGACTGTACGGCAAACTCTAGAGGAACCGGTTATTTTTCATAAAAAAAACATATCTTCAAGCGAGGTGAAGGAACGTGTTGCCGAAGTTATGGAACAGGTAGGTGTTGATCCCCAGTGGGCAGATCGCTATCCCCACGAATTTTCCGGCGGGCAGAGACAGCGTATCAGTATTGCCAGGGCTTTGATGGTCGATCCCGAGTTCATTGTGGCTGACGAACCGGTATCGGCCCTGGACGTATCCATTCAGGCACAGATACTTAACCTTCTTATGGAAGCCCAGGAAAAACGTGGTTTGACATATATGTTTATCACCCATGATCTTTCGGTTGTCGAACACATCAGCACTCGCGTTGCCGTCATGTACCTTGGCTCCCTCTGTGAACTTGCACTTGCAAAAGAGCTGTTCGAATCACCGAAACACCCTTACACTCAGGCTTTGCTCAGCGCCATTCCAAATCTCGGGCAGCGCAAAAAAAAGCACATCAAACTAAAAGGAGAGGTTCCCACCCCCATAAAACTCCCCTCAGGATGTTTCTTTCACGGCCGCTGCCTGTACGCCAATGAAAGATGCACAAAGGAAGTTCCCCAATTTACTCCTGTAAACTCCAAGACTTACGTCGCATGCCACGGGGTTGAAGAAGGAAGGCTATAACTTACCGCCAAAGGTGGGGCTCAAATATGGTAGCGGTTGAGCTTATAAGCAATTTCTGCTAATGATCTTATCACTATTAATTTAAGCACTATCAGCTATTTACTATGAGCTATAAGCTATTATATATCTTTTAACAATCTGTTTGCAGAAGACTGCTCAATTGCATCTGAAAGTTCTTTTAAAGTTTCCGACAGCGCTTTAAGTTCTTCAGTATGAGCAACAGGGATATGGCTTACACCTCTTTGATCAAGAGCATCAATTATATATTTTATGGTCAACAGGTTAATATCGAGAGCGGGCTGATATGTAAACTCTTCATATTCATCTGTTTTCATATCGGAAATTATTTTACATTCTACAAGTTCATCAAGTATCCGGTGTACTATACGAATAGGAATTTCCAGGGTTTGTGAAATCTGTGCAGCAGTTGAAGAAATTTCTCCTCTGGCAAATTTGTCTATTAACTGATGGGCAATCTGCAAAGAAAGAAGTCTTTTAAAATGCGGACTTATCTTAAGATAATCGGGTTCAAATTCATACATATCGACATTCTGGTGAGCAAAAGAGACCTCGGCACCAATAAGAATAATTGCCCAGCTCGCTTGAAGCCATATCAAGAGAAGCGGTAATGCAACAAGACTGGCATATACAGGATTGTTTCTGGCAATTGCTACCTGTAAATATATATATCCCACCTGAGCAAGCTGGTAAATAGTACCTGCCACGACACCGGCCAGCAAGCCGGACCTGAAATTAACTTTCGTGTTCGGCATCAAAAGATAAATAAAAGTAAAAAGTGCCCAAAGCAGGAAATAGGGTAATAATTTTAAACCGGAGAAAATCAAAGGGCTGAACATCTTTATCAGACCGACTTTTTCTGTTATCACAGCGATCTGGGTAGT
>JAUWMJ010000175.1 GCA_030613225.1 Desulfobacterales bacterium | reverse complement strand
CTTTTTTTATTTACCTTTATCTTTAATGTTATTGCAGATCATATTGCATATAAATATAAACAGACAGGCGAAGCATCTTTGTAGCGTTTAAAGTGACTAAAGTGTCTAAAGTGAGCTAAAGTGAACTAAAGTGACTAAAGTGACTAAAGTGACTAAAGTTAAGGAATTTTGTCTATTATATTTTTATAAAAAAGATGGCTTGCCAGGGCGTAGCCAATCAGGCTTCACCTTTGGTTACGCCGCGACAAGAGGCGAAGACGGCTTGCCGGGGCGTAGCCAAAGGCGAAGACCGGAGCGGAGCGATACCACAACTTTAGTCACTTTAGACACTTTAGCTCACTTTAGGCACTCTTATTTACTCAGGCAAAAACTATGGCAGCTATTTCAGGGAAAATTTTGAAGTCAGGTACAGCCTGCAAACAGGCCGATATCACAACGGCTCCAGACCTGAATCAATTTACTTCGGATCGGCGGCGCAGGAAAGTATTTCAGGCTTTTGCTTTTTCCCTTTTCCGTGCAGCAGCGATTGTCAATGGGATTGCACTGTTTATTATTATTTATTTTATGGTAACAAGAGGCTGGAGGGCAATTACCTGGACATTTTTAACCCAGCCGCCAATTGACTCAATGACAAAGGGAGGGATTCTTCCCTGCATTGTCGGAACCCTTTGTCTTAGTGTCGGGGCTATCATCACTGCCATGCCGGTCGGTATTGCATCCGCCGTTTATCTGAATGAATATGCCCGCCCCGGACGTACTCTAAGGCTGATACGGCTGGGAATCAATAACCTGGCAGGTGTGCCGTCTGTTGTGTTCGGTCTTTTCGGCCTGGCATTTTTTGTGGTTATATTAAAAATGGGCGTAAGCATAATTGCCGGAGCTCTAACTCTTGGCGTCATGTCCCTGCCCGTAATCATCGGAGCCACGGAAGAGGCCCTGAAAGCAGTCCCTGATACATACAGGGAAGCATCCCTTGGTCTCGGGGCAACCAAATGGCAGACCATCCGGAGGGTAGTGCTGCCCTCTGCCATGCCGGGTATCCTTACAGGCGCCATTTTAGGTATAAGCCGGGCTGCCGGAGAGACCGCCCCTATAATGTTTACAGGTGCCGTCTTTTTTACTCCGATTCTGCCGACATCCATTTTTGACGAAGTGATGGCCCTTCCATATCATATTTATGTTCTAGCCACGGCAGGAACTGAAATAGAAGCAACCCGGCATCTTCAATACGGTACTGCTCTTGTTTTGATTGGACTTGTTTTGGGAATGAATCTGATTGCTATTATTTACCGCTCCAGGTTACGGAGACGAATGCAGTAAAAGGAAAATAATGAATAAACCTTTAAAGATAACTACTAAAAATCTTAACTTCTTTTATGGCGGCTTTCAGGCTCTCCATGACATTTCCCTCGGTTTTTATGAACGTCAGGTTACGGCTCTTATCGGCCCTTCAGGATGCGGTAAAAGCACTTTTTTGCGCTGTCTGAACAGGATGAATGATTTAATCCCGGGAACCCGTGTGGAAGGTGAAATAATGATAGATGGCCGGGACATCTGCGCTTCGTCCCTGGATGTAGTGATGCTAAGGCGGCGTGTTGGAATGGTCTTTCAAAAACCAAATCCTTTTCCTAAATCGATTTATGATAATGTTGCCTACGGACTTATAGTAAACGGCATAAAGGATAAAGCCTATATTGCCCAGCGTGTTGAGGAAAGCATTAAGCAGGCGGCTTTATGGGATGAGATCAAAGACAGGCTCCATGAATCGGCGCTGGGCCTTTCAGGCGGCCAGCAGCAACGATTATGTATTGCCCGCGCCTTGGCAATAAAGCCAGAGGTGGTTCTGATGGACGAACCGGCCTCAGCTCTTGATCCCTTGGCTACCCAGAAAATTGAAGAGTTGATACATAATCTGAAAGAGTTATATACAATTATCATTGTTACCCACAATATGCAGCAGGCAGCAAGGGTCTCAGATATAACGGCATTTTTTTACATTGGAAAACTAATCGAAACAGGTGAAACAGATACTATTTTTACAAGACCAAAACTCAAACAGACCGAAGATTATATTACAGGTCGGTTCGGATAAATGATAAATAAGGATACTAAAGATGACAAAGCACTTTCAAAGAGAGCTGGAAAAAATTAAAAAACAAATTCTTTCCCTTGGGGCTTTGGTTGAAGAGCGCGTTCGAATGGCCATCCAGGCCATTGAAGAATTTGATGGAGAGATTGCGAAAAAAATCATCCTCTCTGATCATGAAATCGACGAGATGGAAGTCGAAGTTGAGGAAGAATGTCTGAAAGTTATGGCACTGCATCAACCTGTAGCTGTTGACTTGCGATTTCTTATTGCTGTGATAAAGATAAACAATGACCTTGAAAGAATAGGAGACCAGGCGGTAAATATTGCACAAAGAGTACGGACGATCACAAAACAGGAAAGGTTCGATTTCGTTTTCGATTATTCTGTAATGGCAGAAAAAGCTGAGGCCATGTTGAAAATGAGCCTGGACGCCCTTGTGAACCTGGATGTTGACCTTGCGTTAAAAGTGCTGTTATTAGATGACGAAGTCGATGAAATAAAGAAAGAGGCCTATAATTTGATTAAAGAAGCTATTGGGAAAAGCTCTAACCATGTCAGTTATCTTATTAACCTGCTTCTTATTTCCCGGCACCTTGAGCGTCTGGCTGACCATGCAACCAATATTGCAGAAGAGGTCATTTATATGATAGAAGGTGAGATTGTTAGGCACGGAAAACGATAGACGGTTGTTATGATTGAAGATTGTCGATTGAAGATTGAAGATTGAAGGTATTCTGCCCAATTTTGATGGCGTCGTAAAAAGTCATTTATCACCACAGAGCTCGCAGAGAACACAGAGAATAGCCTGCTTTATTAGTTGGTTATCTCTGTGAGCTCCGTGTTCTCTGTGGTAAACCCGACTTTTTACGAGTTCATCAATTTAATAAAAAAAGAAAGAGCGTAGCGACTCAATAAATCGTCAATCTTCAATCGTCAATCATCAATATAAAGAGGTAATATGGCCGGAGAAAAAATTCTAATTGTTGACGATGAAGAAGATATACTGGAACTGGTAGGTTATAATTTAGAGAGAGAAGGGTATAAAATCATAAAAGCACTGTCCGGTGAAAAAGCATTAAGGAGCTCACGGTTGGAAATACCTGATCTTATCATTCTCGATCTGATGCTTCCTGGAATAGACGGCTTGGAAGTATTGAAAAAACTTAAAAAGGACTCAAAAACAGTAAATATTCCCACAGTATTGCTGACAGCAAAAGGAGAAGAGGCTGATATTGTTGCCGGGCTCGAACTTGGGGCAGATGATTACATCACTAAACCATTTTCCCCGCGAATTCTTCTCGCCAGAATCCGTGCTGTCCTCAGAAGGCAACATGAAGAGACCGCCGATTTGCAAGCTGTTATTCACATCCACGATCTTGAGATCCATCCGGGAAGGCGGAGTGTGCTGGCTAAGGGGAATCCTGTTGAACTGACGTTTACTGAATTTCAAATCCTTTTCCTGCTTGCCGGAAAGCCTGGATGGGTTTTTACACGCTTTCAGATTGTCGATGCTGTTCGGGGTGATGATTACCCTGTCACAGACCGGAGTGTTGATGTTCAAATTGCAGGACTTAGAAAAAAACTTGGATCCTGCGGAAAATTTATAGAAACAGTCAGAGGGGTCGGCTACAGGTTCAAGGACAGTTCATGAAAAAAAATATTCGGCTAATCTGGCAGCTTTACCCTACTTACCTGCTAATCACACTGATTGCTTTGGGAGCTGCAAGCTGGTATGCGTCAAGCTTTTTAAGCGATTATTTCCTGGAAAGAACAATTGCCGGTTTAAAAATCCAGGGGCGGATCATCATGGGCCGGATTGCAACGCATCTTTCCCCCCTGAATGCCGGGGAGGTTCACCGCCTTTGCAAAGAGATCGGCAATTCCGCCCAGATCCGGGTTACAGTGATCCTTCCGGACGGCAGAGTAATCGGTGATTCAGATGAAAACCCTGCCGCCATGGACAGCCATGCTGATCGTCCTGAATTTTTAAAAGCTGTATCAGGGCAGTTTGGTAGCGCTCTCAGGTACAGCAGGACTCTTCAGAAAAGAATGATGTACGTCGCCCTCCCTTTCCGATCCTCTGATAGAATTGATGCGATTTTAAGAGTTTCCATTCCCTTAACGGAAGTCGATGAGGAACTCAGCTCCATCCAGAAAAGAATTGCCCTCGGAGGCTTTCTTATCGCCCTGTTTGCTGCACTGGTATGTTTTTATGTTTCACGTCGCATCAGCCGCCCCATTGAGGAGATGAGAAAGGGAGCTGAAAATTTTGCCAGAGGCGATCTGGCGCATCGTTTGACAGTTCCTGATATCAAAGAGACTGCACGTCTTGCTGAAGCGATGAACCTGATGGCTGCCAGGCTCGAAAGCAAAATAGAGACAGAAGTAAATCAGCGAAACCAAATTGAGGCGGTACTTTCTAGTATGGCTGAAGGGGTTATTGCCCTGGATATGAATGAGCATATTCTTAGCTTCAATCAGTCTGCGGCAAACATGCTTGAAAGGCTACCGGCTGCCGCAAAAAATCCGAGTCTCCAGGAGATAATCAGAGACAGCAGGCTTTCCGAATTCGTGGAAAAAGCCCAGAAAAGCAATATCCAGATCAGGGAAGATATCATTTTATACAAAAACGGCGAACGAATTTTAAATGTTAATGCCACCCCTCTTCGAGATGCAAAAGAAAAGCGCATCGGTACGCTTCTGGTATTAAACGATGTTACACACTTGAGGCGTCTAGAAAAAATGCGGCAGGATTTTGTAGCAAATGTATCTCATGAGATAAAAACCCCTTTGACGGCTATAAAGGGTTTTGTTGAGACACTTCAAAGCGGCGCAAAGGATAATCAAAAAGAGGCAGATCATTTTTTGTCGATCATCGAAAAGCATGCAAACCGTCTGGGGGTTATTGTTGATGATCTTCTTCAACTTTCAAGAATCGAAAAGGAAAACGATGCAAATCAGATTCAATTAAAAAAAACAGCAGTAAAAAATGTGATTGCTTCTTCAATTAGGATTTGCAAAACAGAGGCCGAAGCGAAACGGATCGAAATAAAACTTACATGTGACTATTCCCTTGAAGCCATGATCGAACCTGTGCTTTTTGAGCAGGCCATGGTTAACCTTATTGACAATGCCGTCAAATACAGCAGCGAAAAAGACAAGATTCAAATCAAGGCTGTAAAGACTGATTCCGGTGTTTCCTGCAGTGTTGAAGATAACGGCATAGGAATATCAAAAAAACACCTGCCCCGCCTTTTTGAAAGGTTTTACCGAGTTGACAAGGCCCGAAGCCGCGAGCAGGGAGGCACAGGCCTTGGTCTTGCCATCGTAAAACATATTGTGCAGGCCCACGGTGGCCATGTAACGGTTGATAGCACTCCCGGCAAAGGAAGTACTTTTACAATTCACCTGCCGGGAGAGTAAAACAAGTTTGCAAACTTTCGGGTATGTGTTTTGTGGCAATCCTGCAGGAGTTTGCCCGGAGAAAATATTGCGCTTCCTTGGTCTATTTTTTCTGGGTGGCTGCAAGAAATTATTGATTAACACCATGGTGAGATTTCGGGACGTTATGTTGAGAGTTTGATTCTATTGTAAGTTAAAAAGCAATGATGTTTTTGAGCTGATTTTTAAATATGCATCAAATGGTTTGAAATTGGCAGCATAACAGCAAAGGAAACTATTTATCAATCATGGAAAATCGAAGTATTTCGATAATCTTAAATGGAATTACTTGCGAGATTGCTTCGTTACTGCGGGAACGTGGCGAGGAGTTGATATTCCTTCTGCATGGTCTCGGGTGCTCTAAAGAATCTTTCCGCGATATCTGGATTCGTGATGAATTTAAAAACTATTCCATCCTGGCAATTGATCTTCCTGGTTTTGGCGAATCCTCAAAACCGGATGATTTTTCTTACAAGATGGATGATCATGCTTTGGTTTGCGCGGAAGTACTTAAGGAATTTTCATCTAAGCAGTTGCACATTGTTGCACATAGCATGGGCGGAGCAATCGGCTTGCTCTTACCCCCTGCCGTACTGAATAGGACTCTATCGTTTGCAAATTTAGAGGGTAATCTCATCAGGGAAGATTGTGGTATCTTGAGCCGAAAAACGATAGACCTTCCATTCCATGAGTTTGAAAAAGATGTTCTGCCGGGTTTCAAAGTCCAGTTTAAAAGCTTCGGCGAGGGACGCTTTTTTTTCGACTCATCATCGCCCTGGGGTTTTTACAAAAGTGCCCAATCACTTGTATTCTGGTCTGACAGCGGGCAATTACTTTCGCGTTTTAAAAACTTACCTTGCAAAAAAGCTTATTTCTATGGCGACAGCAATTCTTCCTTAGCGGTATTGCGGCAACTTGATGAAGTTGAGAAAATCGAAATCAGCAAAAGCGGGCATTTCGTAGCAAATGATAATGTCGACGAATTTTACTTTCGACTCAAGGATTTTCTATGTTAATACCTGATTTTTGTATGAAAATTGATGAAATAAAATCGATCATTATCTTTTTTACGCGAACCCTTAACTCAATTGATCAATGCTTTTTTCTGGTATTATCACAGTTCGAGGTAGCATCTCTCCTTTTTGCCAGGTATCTTA
>JAUWMJ010000342.1 GCA_030613225.1 Desulfobacterales bacterium | reverse complement strand
CGACCCCCGGTCTTATCAGCTATAAAGCTATATGACTTGTCCATCCGAGCATTCCTTGGCTCTGGCTAAGCAGATAAGATCCACTTATCAAAGTCGTGCCAGACCATATCTGATAACTCTTCTGCAGGTTTGTATACATCCAACCCGTAAACTCGTTTCATCCCCAATTTCTACTTTCCAATTTCAAGTTTCAAGCCGTGAACGGCTACGATTATGTTTTGCCGACCAAAAGTGCTTTTTCGATAAAAGGGTCGAGTCCGCCATCAAGACCCTCACTTACATTCCCTGTCTCAAGCTTTGTCCTGTGATCCTTTACCATTTGATATGGATGCATAACATATGACCTGATCTGGCTTCCCCAGGCTATTTCATCCTTGCTGTTATGTATTTCCTTAAACTTTTCATCCTGTTTCTGCTTTTGTTGCTGGTAAAGTCGGGCTTTAAGTACCTTCATTGCCATTTCTTTGTTTCTGTACTGTGATTTTTCCTGCTGGCACTGTACAGCAATACTGGTAGGAAGGTGCGTAATGCGGACTGCACTGCAGGTCTTGTTCACATGCTGACCACCAGCGCCACTGGCCCTGTAAACATCAATACGCAGGTCATTATCGTCAATCTCTATAACAATTTCTTTGTCCAGCTCCGGATAAACAAAAACAGACGCAAAGGACGTGTGACGTTTGCCGCTGGCGTTAAATGGCGAAATACGCACCAGTCTGTGGACACCGGTTTCCGTTTTTAAATAACCGTATGAATACTCCCCGCTTGCTGTGAAAGTAACACTTTTGATACCAGCTTCATCTCCCGGCTGAAAATCTACAATATTGACTTTAAAGCCTTTTCGCTCAACCCATCTTACATACATTCTAAAAAGCATCTCAGCCCAGTCCTGTGCTTCGGTTCCTCCCGCGCCTGCATTAATGGAAACGATAGCATTATTTTGATCATCTTTGCCGTTAAGCATGAGGTCGAGGGAAAGCTTATTTATTCTTTCATCAATTTCTTCAAGCTTTCCACGCACTTCTTCGAGAGCTTCTTCATCCGACTCTTCTAATGCCATTTCCAGAAGGATTTCATTTTCTTCCTGATCATTGGAAAGCGATTTAAAGCTTTCTATCTTTCCGGAAAGGGATGTCCTTTCTTTCAAAATCGCCGTTGTTTCATCGGGATTATCCCAAAAGCCATCTTTGGAAATCTGATCTTCGATTTCAGCAAGCCTTTTTACTTTGCCGTCTATGTCAAAGATAACCTCTTAATTGTTCTAATTTATCGTAAAGCTCCTTTATGGTCTGCTTAAGTTCTATGGACATTTTATTTTCCTCCTCATATATGGTTTAACAGAGTCGATTATATTGTAGAATTATGTCTGATTTTATTTTTTATCACGAAAACACGAAAGGAAGAAAGCACGAAACATCCTTTTCCCCTAATTCTTTTTTCGTGTTTTCGCTCTTTCGGGCTTTCGTGATTGCTTTTTATATAGGACAGAGTTTTTCAACTCCAACGAGTTTCAAGCCGTGAACGGCTACCTGCTACTTTCGCTTTCTCCGAACAAAGTCTGCCAGTGCAAACAGTATTGCTGTGACAAGGCAAAAGATTGCAAACAGATCTCCAAAGCGGGTATAAAAAGATGTTTCATTTATTAAAGGAACAGTGTGTGTCCTGACCGCATCCTGAAATAGATCAGTTGAATCAATAACCCTGCCCACAGGATCGATAAAACCGCTTATACCTGTATTTGCACTCCTGACAAGGGCTCTCCTGTTTTCCACAGCCCTGAATACGGCTATGGAAAAATGTTGATACGGTGCGCTGGTTCTGCCATACCACGCATCATTAGTGATATTTACAAGCAATGCCGCCTGATTTTTTGACATAGCCCTGGAAAGATCCGGAAAAATTATTTCATAACAGATCAGAAAACCGAGCCTGTGATTGTTCCATTGCAGGGTATTCCCCTTTTCCCCGGGCCGGAAGTCTCCAACATGCTCCACAATCTTGCCAAGGAAAGGCAGCCATCTTTTCAAGGGAATGTATTCTCCGAATGGTACTAGATGGGCTTTGTCATATCTGCCATACACATTGCCGGCAGAACTAATCAGATAGGCGCTGTTGTAGTATTCAAGCCTTTTATTCCTGCGCTCATAACAGGGGCTGCCGATTATAAAGTCCGCAGGGATATCGGCGATTCCCTTTATGATCATCTCCGAAAGCCGTGTGTCTTTTAAAAAATAAAAAGGAGCGGCTGTTTCCGGCCATACAACAAGATCCGCCTTTTGCTTTTTCGCCGGATGAGATAAATCTATATATTTTTTTATCGTTGCAAGCTGAAATGCCTTATCCCATTTTTCTGACTGCTTTATATTTCCCTGTACAATTGCTACACGTTTTGAGGGAGATTTTGCAACCAGCCTGTCAATCGATTTTATACGCAATGCACCGTAAGACCAGGCAATAATAAAAATGAATACAAATACAGATATCGAAAATAATGCAAGATTTTTTGTTATTTTTGCGCCCTGCCAATTGAGCCCGGTTAAATATAAAAACCCGATAAAAATTGTCCCATTTGACAGAGCTACTAAAAAAGAAACGCCATATACTCCAAATATATCAGAAATCTGCAGAATATGCAACGTATTAAATTGTGAGTAACCGATAAGCTCCCACGGAAATCCCGATAAAAAAAATGAACGGATATACTCCAGGCCAACCCAAAAAACAGGGAGCATTAAGAATAGGACTAAAGGTTTTGAGAGCAGTCTTGAAGCTGCTGCTGAAAATACAGCAAAATAGAGTGCGAGGTAAGCGGAAAAGAGAATAAGAACCACCACACACAGATACCAGGGCAGGTGACCATAGGTTCTCATTGTATATATGAGCCAGTAAATCAGTGTAAGATAATGGGTAACTCCTGTGCAAAAACCAAGAAAGAAACTTTTCTTGAAAGACAGGTCTCGCAGAGATATCAGCAACGGTACAAAAGCAAACCAGGCAAGCCAGCTAAAATTGACATTCGGAAAAGATCCTGTCAGCAACAGGCCACTGGATATAGCTAAGGCTATATTTATTTTGTCAGATTGTGTTTCTTTCAATTTTTGTAACATTTTAGATTTATAAAAAGCCGCATTAATGCAAGCTTCTGTTACTCTCCTTTTTCTCCTGACGATTCCTTTTGTTCAGCCAGGTACTTTTGATATGCCTTCCAGCCGGGACACCATCCGGTGTGCCACTGCCAAAGCCTGCCGATCAGCGAACCGGGCTTTTTTTCAGCATAGCTGTGTAATTTACAGACTTCGCAACGAGATTTCATTGTCTATACCTCCTTAAAAATATGGTAAGCGTTTACGGAACGCTGAAAATAGAAAATAGAAATTGGAAATTTGGCTTTCATGCTTTGTAACCACTCACAGTTATCGGTTCACAGTTCACGGTTAATAACCCCCGAACCCTTTTCTATTCAACATTCGATCTGGCTTCGCAAATGCTATGCCAAGACACATGTTCATTTTATTTAAAACTCGGACTGTTCGTTCAGACAATAATTACCAGTAATGTCCATTATTTCCTATATTGACATAATGAGTCAAGCGAAGATTATCTATTATATTCGTATCAGCATTTTTCAAAGGTTTCCAGGTAATGACTCGTCAGGGTAACCGCATTTGGAAAAATAAACCAGATTAATCAGTTTACAAGGAGGGGGTTAAAGGTTTTTTCGTCCAGACGATATCTTTTTCAGTTTGCAGGATATATCGTAGTGACCCGATATTTATGATTTGATGCACAGATTATCT
>JAUWMJ010000211.1 GCA_030613225.1 Desulfobacterales bacterium | reverse complement strand
CATGCTATTATAGCTGATGAGAGCCCATATACTTTTCTCTGGACATTAACTAACTATGCTGCTTTCAACAAGAAATTAAGACATGTGGCGATCCATCCTTATAAGTTCTTTTCATTCGCGGATGACTGGTTCATACCTACTTCAGAGCAGCGATAATAGCATTTTACATCGGTAGCATTTTCATAATAAATGCGGTGGTATCTTGCAAGGTACCACCGCATAACTCTATAAGACAACAACATGAAGCTTTCTTCTGTCAGGCCCATCGCACTGCTGATTTCCAAAGAGCTGGTGATTGCAGCAATCCTGCTCTTGGGAGTAAGCTTTGTTATATTCATTATCCTTTTCCTGTCACCCGGCGACCCTTTCAGCACTATGCTGAAAGGACAGATGATGTCCGGTACTGCAAAAGCAGGTGCCAGGGAAGCCTTAGGTATGTCTCCAGCCTGGTATTCACAGTATCTGTCATGGCTGATCAATATGCTTCACGGGGATTTTGGGACATCCACACGTACAGGTCTGCCTGTATTAGGCGAAGTTATCCGTGTGGGAATAAACACTCTGTATCTAACCATCGGGTCTATGCTTGTAACACTTTTATTAGCTGTTCCCATAGCTGTTTTTTCAGCAAGACGCGGCATGACTTTTTTTAACTGGACTGCTACTATTTTCACATATGTGGTTTCAGCCCTGCCGGTATTCTGGCTTGGATATATTGTTATCTATATCTCCATACATCAGTTTGGTTTTTTTCCCCTTGCCTTTGGTTCAAGCTCACAAAAATTTGACTGGTTAAAATTTATGCTCCCTGTTTTTGTCTTAGGTGTCGGAAACGGAACTATCAGTGAGGTTGTCCGTTATCTGCGCGAAGAAATGGAAAGAGTCTTTTCAGAAGACTATATCAGGACAGCCCGCGCAAAGGGTGCATCTATATGGAAGCATTCTTTTAAGGAAGGCTTTTTAATTCCGATCACTGAAATTATTGCAACAAAGATACCTTTTATTCTTGGCGGAGCTGTGGTTGTTGAGCAGGTATTTAACTGGCCAGGTATGGGGAGAATGGCGTGGCAGGCTGCTCAGGACAGAGACTATCCGATTATAATGGGCATCACTCTTTTAGCGGCAATCATTGTCCGCCTCGGAAGTTTGATCCAGCGGGTTGTACATATTATGGTTAATCCAAGGGCGTCACAGGAATAGAAATGAAAAGATATTCCCAATATTCAACTGAGGTCGGTGATTTTTCAGATGTGCCTTTCTGGAAAAAGGCTGCTGTTATGGATCTCGTGTATGTGAGCTATGGTATTTTCATTGTCATCCTCGTAATAGGTTCATATATTTTAGGGGCATTCGACCTCCTGCCTTACGATCCCCATGAAATAAATCTCGGACTGCTTATGGCTCCACCCGAATCCACCGGTCATCTCCTTGGTACTGATTTTATGGGCAGAGATATACTTTCAAGGCTTATTATCGGAATTCAGGCATATTTTCTGCCGGGCCTTCTTGCAATAGCCATAGCAATAATCTTTGGAACGTGTTTTGGCATTCTGGCAGGCTACTGGGGTAGCGGATTCGATACGATAGTTACCTATATTAACAACCTGCTTAATTCTTTTCCAAGGCTTGTGCTTATATTGCTTATGGTTGCCGCTTTCAAGCCTGATATTTATTATATAATGGTTATAATAGGCATTACCAATGTCCCTGTCGTTGCCTCACTTATAAAAGGAAAGATTCAATTTCTCAAACAAAAATATTTCATCGAGGCAGCTACTGCCCTTGGTTTAAATAACAGAGTTATCATTTTCAAACACATCCTGTGGCACAATTGCCGGTCCCTGTTGATCATACAGGCAACCCTCGGTATGGCTGAAGCCATACTTATGGAAACCAGTCTCAGTTATCTGGGATTCGGAGTCCAGGAACCTACACCCTCATGGGGAAATATGGTTCAGGCAGGAGCCAACTACTTCATGCAGGGCAAGTTCTGGCCTTCAACAGCACCAGCGCTTGCAATACTCTTTACCATAATGGGATTTCATCTCCTCGGAGACGGTTTAAACAACATACTTGAGAGAAAGCGGGGCAAATGAGTAAAGAGCCTGTTTTGAAAATAGAAAACTTGCGAACCTATTTCTACTCAAAAAGCAAGCAGGCCTTTATTCGCTCAGTGGACGGCGTAAACCTCGAAATTGAGAAAGGCGAAACTCTGGGCATTGTCGGTGAAAGCGGTAGCGGCAAGAGCGTAACTGCTCTGTCTGTTACAGGACTGATCAGTGCAAAACCTGGTGTTATTATAGGCAAAATAGGGTTTAAAACAGAAGGTGTTCAAAAAAATCTACTCCAAAACTTAAAGAATTATGTAAGGATTAATATGAGCACCGGAAGAATCATGGAAGTAAATAAGGATAATGTTGGGTGGCAGAAAAATATAGATCGTTTAATGCATAAAATACGCGGCAGGGAAATTTCCATGATATTTCAGAACCCCAAGGTTTCAATGAATCCATTCATTACTATCGGCAGACAGATAACAGAGTCGATTATGCTCAACACCACTATAAAAAAGCGTAGCGAGGCAAAGGAGAAGGCTTTATACTGGCTGGAACAGGTTAAAATCGACTCCCCAAGGCTCAGGTATAATAATAATCCATATGGACTGTCCGGAGGAATGTGCCAGAGAGCAATGATTGCCATGGCTCTTTCTTCAAAGCCGTCTCTTTTGATCGCCGATGAACCGACAACCGGACTTGATGCAACGATCCAGTCTAAAATCGTAGACCTTCTTGCCGAGGTAAAATCGACCGTTGGTGTTACCACCATGCTCATCAGTCATGATATTAATGTTATCAGGGAGCTTTCCGACAATGTTGCCGTTATGTATGGCGGCACCGTGCTGGAGCATGGTCCTGCAAGGGATGTTCTTTCTGCAGGACATCGATATAAACACCCATACACGGCAGCCCTCCTTGCATCAATTCCTAACGAGCAGCACATCAGGGAGAAAGGTTATCTGCAGGCGATTAAAGGAGATGTCCTGGACACAATCAATATACCTGAAGGCTGCAGGTTCCACGAGCGTTGTGAAATGATAACAGACAAAATCAGAAAGCTCTGTGAAAACCACGAACCGGATTTAAAGGATATTTCTCCAAAGCACAAGGTGAGGTGCTGGCTCTATTTTGACTCCTGACCCGGGATTAATACTAACCCGGACAAGCCGGAATCTGATTGAATATTGATTATTGAAGATTGAATATTTATTGAATAGCTTTGCTCTATCTTTCTTATATAAATTGATAGATTTCCTTCAATTTTCAATCGAAAATATTCAATTGTTCAAGATATAGAAAGCATACAAATTATTAACTATGGTTTATACAACTAAAGATACATTATTTTCTTTCTATCGCAAACAGAAATAAAAATAGGAGAAATTGACGATTGTCGAATGATGGACTTTTTTGTAAAATTGATTGAGCGTAGCGACTTCCACCAATCGTCAATAATCAATTAGTTATATTCCCACTTGGCAACATCAACAATAAATTGTCGATAGGATTTTACTAAGTGCCTAATTCATATTTGAAAGACGGTTATGGCCAAAACAATTTTAGAAGTTGAGAATCTGAAAAAATATTACTTTCAACCAGGGGGCATCTTTTCCCCTTTTACGGGATCGAAACAGATTATTCCTGCTGTTGATGATGTTAGTTTTTATATCAAGGAAAATGAGACCATGGGTCTGGTGGGCGAAACCGGCTGTGGAAAAACTACCATCGGCAGAACCTTGCTTAAGCTGACACCCGTCACCTCCGGCAGGATAATTTTCAATGAAAAGGACATTACCAAGCTGACGCCCCATGAGTTTCTACCCATCAGGCGACAAATACAGATGATATTCCAGGACCTGGACGCAGCACTGAACCCGAAGATGCGAATACGATCAATACTCAAGGAAGCCCTTACAGTTCACCACCGGTTGAGTGATGCCAAGCTTCAAAATCAGATCAGTGAACTCCTTGAACAAGTGAACTTAAAAAAGAGCAAGCTTACCAACTTTCCGGGCGAACTTTCAGGTGGGGAGAAACGCAGGGTTGGGATTGCGCGCGCCCTTGCAGTAGGTGCACGGTTTCTCGTGGCAGATGAGCCGACGAGCGCTCTGGATGTGTCTATACAGGCCCAGGTAGTAAACCTGTTAAAAGACCTTCAAAAGAATCTTGGGCTGTCGTACCTTTTTATTTCACACGATTTGCGAATTGTCGAGCTAATCAGTCATAAAGTTGCCGTAATGTACCTTGGGCAGATTGTCGAGATGGGTATGTCGGGCCGTATTGCGAACGAGCCGCGCCATCCTTACACGAGCATACTCTGGTCCTCGCTTGTTGAAAAAAAGAGCCGGGAAATAACAAAAGCCTCCACGGATAGTAAGAAGGGGACCTGGGGTGTGTTTGATTTTGAGCGTCCTCAGACCGGCTGCCGCTTTGCTCCGCGCTGCCCGGTATATGAAGCAAAAGGAAGACCTTCAGTATGCAACGACCCTTCTTCAGCCCCTCAGCTTCAAAACATCGGTCACGCCCATAAGGTCAGATGTCATTTTCCTCTTTAAATAAATTTTCACCGTTCACGGTTGCGGGTTATACAATTCACGGTCGAAAAAGACAAAAAGCAGACCTGCTAAAGTATTGCCTGGGAGAAAATTATCGGGTTATCTTTTGAAGATGTATACCGCAAATGAAATTATAATTTTCTTGTTCTTTTTTTTGATACCGCATATAATATTATTACACTTTTATGGCAACAGGAGGTTTCGCATAAAATGAAAATACTATTGAATAGAAATTCACATAAACACAGTCTTTTAAAGCAGGATATAATATGGGCACATATGACAAACTTATAATAAAAATCCTGCGAAGTACATCAG
This sequence comes from Desulfobacterales bacterium, assembly GCA_030613225.1. Next base: position 1,071 of record JAUWMJ010000211.1, on the reverse strand, counting down.
ATGCCAACATTCCATTTTCCAAATTATGCATTTTGCTGAAAGCACTCGGATTTGATGAACGAATACGGGGTGACCACCATATATTTTTTATGAATGGTATTAAAGAAATATTGAATTTGCAACCGATTGGTTCAAAAGCTAAAGCGTATCAGGTAAAACAGATTCGAGACATTATAATAAAATACAAATTAAATCTGGGAGTAGAGTATGAATAAATACGAAATAATTATTTTTTGGAGTGACGAAGATAAATCTTATATTGCCGATGTTCCTGAATTGCCTGGATGCATGGCAGATGGCAAAACGTACCAGGAAGCTATTTCAAATGCTGAAATTATTATAAATGAGTGGATAGAAACTGCAAAAGAGTTGGATCGCGAAATCCCACTTGCAAAAGGTCGATTAATGTTTGCATAACAAGTCAATCTTCACTAAACCTTTGGGCACCCTTGGGGATGTCCATTGCATTCTTGGTTTAATTCAATAAAAAACAGACACTCCTTGTTTGACAGTTCGAACTTACTCTCCGGATTCGCCTTCTTATACGACTTCTTCAGGTGTTTCAACACGCTTTAGCCCTAAATCGGCCCATCTTTCCATGTGCTTTTTATCAAATGAGGCTAAGGGTTCGCGCAAAAATAAGTTTACATTTTAGGCGCATGGATTTAGGTCAGATTTGTTCGATCCGATGCTTCAAAACCACAGGAATAGCGAGCTATTTCGAGGATTTTGGAGTTGAGGATCGGGCAAAGGTGGCCTGAATCCTGGATGCATAAAATGTGAAGTTATTTTTGCGCGAGCCCTAAGTATTGGGCTTGATGGTGTATGGCACTCAAACCAATGATGGCATCCGTAAAATCGATATTCCGTTCAACATAAGCGATGAGGGCTTTAGGAAGGAAATCTCCATTTAAAACTATTACTCCAGGCGTTTCATAGAGGTTGGTTATCTTATCAACAATATCTTCCTTATCCATTTGATAAAAAGAATCCATGACCCAAACCATTTCACAAATAACGATAAGATCTGTTACCAATAATAAAGAACCTCCCACGGCAGCTTCAACCATC
>JAUWMJ010000139.1 GCA_030613225.1 Desulfobacterales bacterium | reverse complement strand
ATATTGTACAAATAGCTTATATTCAGACCTCGACATTTTGTTAATAAATACGCTATTTTTTTGGACAAAAGCAACGCGCTAACAATATATCAAGTTGCTTGTTGCTGGTTACTGCGCTCAAGCTTCAGGTGTTCCGCCGGAGGCGGATCAGGTTTCAGGCTGGCTCTCGCTTTTTTACTACTGACACCTGAAGCTTGAGCGCAGAAACCAGTAACAAGCAACTTGATGTATTGTTAGCGCATTGCTTTTGTCCAAAAAAATAGCGTATTTATTAAAAAATGTCGAGGTCTGAATATAAGCTATTTGTACAATATAAATCAAGAATACAGACCTCGTAACTTATAGCGTATTATGTCGTAATATTTTGGACAGAAATCTTAAGTTTCCAGCCGGGCATTTTGGTTAAAAGGTTCACGGTTCAAAGGTTCAGAGGTTGTCCGCCATTACATTAACCCAATGGAATCAATAGGTAAGGAAGAAGTCCGAAGCACTTAACCTTGAACGGGGAACCCTTGAACCTTATAACCCAGACCGACCTGGTGTCAAATTATTTTGCGATTACATGGTATATCAAGGTCTCCGGTCATTTTTGTAAGGTTAATAACGAGGTCTGGAATAGATGCGCTGCACACTTTTCATGTCAATTTGTTTGATAAAATTTTAAAATGATAGGGCATCCCCAAGAACATACAAGAACACTTAAAGCTTTAAATCGAAAGGGCGTACCCAAGAACACCGTCCCCAAGAACACATGAAAATTCGACCCAATTGGTTTTTGCAGTAAAAGCCACCTTGACATTCCCCGGCAAGAATGACAAATATAGAAATATGGATGAGCAGGGAATTCATATTGAAAAAATACCCGAGTTGGGCCATCCACTTCTTATTGCAGGTTTTAACGGCTGGGGAAATGCGCTTAACGTTTCAAAGGGCATGGTCTCTTACCTGGTTCACTGCTTGAAGGCCGAAATGTTTGCCAGGATCAACCCGGATCATTTTTACCGCTACGATGAAGACCGCCCCAGGGTTAAGATAGAAGATGGCTTTTTGAAAGGATTTTCAACGCCCGGTGGCGCTTTTTATGCTGCAAAGACAGGACTGGGTGAAAGGGATCTGGTTATTTTAATTGCCGATGAACCGCACCTCAGGTGGTTTAGTTTTGTCGACGAGGTGTTTTCTCTTTGCGAACAGCAGGGTATCAAGACTATTGTTACCTTAGGGAGCATGTATGACAACGTTCTCCATTCGGACCGGATCATATCGGGAATCGTCTCGGACCCGGAGTTGTTTTCCAGACTAAAAAAGAAAAACGTGATTCCCATCAACTACCAGGGTCCAAGTGCCATCCATTCCATCATACAGTCAAAAGGACCCAAAAGGGGGTTCCATTGCATCAGCCTGTGGTGCCACTGCCCGTATTACCTGCAGGGCACCACCCATTTCGGTCTCATGTCCAATTTAGGCAACTTGCTGTCGTACATAGGAGAATTTGCTTTGGACATCGAAGCCCTTGAGGCGAGCTGGCAAGAAGTTGATAAACAGATCCGCGAACTTGTGGACAGTAATCCTGATCTTCAGACCGTTATCAGCGAACTGAGAAAGGCAAAGGTTAGAGGGTCATGGGAAAGTATGAAGGGGTCAATTAAAAAGAGCGACAAAGTCATTAATCTGACGGATTTTCTGAAGCCGAGCTAAGGGCTCGCGCAGGTAAGCGTAGACTCCGAAAATAACTTCACATTTTATGCACCCCAAGGGCATTTGCTTCGCGGCACATCCCAGCTTCAGGCCGGATTTGGCCGTTCCTCAATCGCGAAGTCCACGAAATAGCTCGCTATTCCTGTGGCTTCACTCAATCGGATCGACCAAATCCGACCTAAATCTGAGCGCCTAAAATACCAATTTATTTTTTACCGAGCCCTAACCGCATTTGGAAATAACGTTACCTTTGGAACTGGTCCGGGGCTTAAAAACCTTTAACCCCCTCCTTTTAAACTGATTAATCTGGTTTATTTTCCAAATCCGGTTACCCTTTCTTCACTCCATTTCTTCCTTGACTTTTAGCACAGTTAGAACTATTGCATAGCCGCCTTTTTATAGGGGCACTCGATAAATGTTTTTTAATGAAGGATGAAAGGCTGGGAAATTGAATATAATAAATGTTCTCATTCAAACGATCGGTGGATTAGGCCTGTTTGTCTTAGGCATGAAGATGATGACAGAAGGCTTGCAGATGTCTGCCGGCAGAAGAATTAAAAAGATACTGAGTGCTGTTTCTGTAAACAGGGTGGTCGGTTGTATCACGGGAGCCGGTGTAACCGCCATGGTTCAATCATCTTCGGCTACGACAGTCATGCTGATCGGTTTCGTTAGTGCCGGATTAATGACATTACAACAGGCAGTGGGAGTTATCCTGGGTGCCAATATCGGAACCACTGTTACAGCGCAATTAATTGCTTTTAAACTTACCGAGGTAGCCCTGCCTGCCATTGCAATCGGTGTATCACTTAAATTTTTTACCAAAAAAAAGAAATACAGATATATTGGTGAGGTCATTTTAGGTTTCGGCCTGCTTTTTTTTGGCATGACTGTAATGAAACACGGACTGTCGCCCATTAAAGCCGATCCGGCCTTTTTTGAATTTTTCACCAAATTTGACCCGAGCAGCATTGGCGGCCTTCTTCTATGTGTATTGGTCGGCGCTTTTCTGACAATTATGGTTCAATCGTCATCTGCCACCATTGGATTAACAATGACATTAGCTACTCAGGGATTATTGACGTTTCCGGGTGCTATGGCACTGGTTCTTGGTGAAAATATAGGCACCACAATTACGGCTGAATTGGCTACGATTGGAGCTACTAATATCAACGCACACAGAGCCGCAAGGGCGCACACGATGTTCAATGTTATCGGTGTCGGCTTAATGCTTTTAATCTTCCCGTACTTTGTCGGCATAATTGAGTTTATTACCGGGCAGTTAGGTGCAGGACCCGCCACTCAAGTAGTTAACGGTGATGTGGTCAATGTCGCTCGATATATTGCCAATGGCCATACAATATTTAATGTTCTCAATGCATCTGTATTCCTGATCTTTCTTCCCTTGCTGATCAAGGTTGCGATTAAGTTGTCTCCGAAACATGAAGAACCGGAGGATATGTACAGGCTGCCCGACTTTGGGGACAGATTCATGGATACGCCCATCGCCGCTTTAGCCAAGGCCCGGAGTGAAATTATCAGAATGTCCGAAATAGCTATTATAACGTTTAAAAATACGATTAATTGTATAGAAGATAGAAATTACAACAGGTTAAGCAAGTGGAAACGTATTGAAAACCATTTGGATGCCATGCAGAAAGAAATCACTGCATATTTGACAAAAATTTATCAAAGTGAGGTGAATGAATCTGAGGCTAAAGAAATCTCCAGTTTGATGAGGATGACGAATAATATTGAAAGAATCGGTGATTCAGTGGAGAATATCGCACAATTGATGGAAGACTATATTGAAAACGATTTGAAGTTTACACCTGCCGCCATGACGGACATTAAAAAAATTTCAGATCAGGTAACAAACTTTCTCGATCTTGTTACCAAAGGGATGCAAAACCACAATGAAAATTTCATGAACGAAGCGGATTCATTAGAAAATTCAATCGACCATATGAGAGAAAATATGCGCCAGGATCATATTTCGAGACTTCGATCCGGTGACTGTGCACTTGATCCCGGTCTGGTATTTATTGACATGCTGACAAACTTTGAAAAAATAGGGGATTATTGTTTCAATATTGCCGAAGCAGTGGCCGGCCTTAAGTGAGATGACTGATAGTTGTCGTTCTTGTCGCTGCCGCTTTTTTGCCCGGTATTCTTTCTTGATGAATTCGTAAAAAGTCGAATTTACCACAGAGAACACGGAGCTCGCAGAGATAACCAATTAATAAAACAAGCTATTCTCTGTGTTCTCGGCGAGTTCTGTGGTGAAAAAAGACTTTTTACGACGCCATCTTTCTTAATCCTTTCACAGTTTCTTCCAGGGCGTGCCCAAGAACACCCCCCAAGAACACCCAAGAACACAGTTAAATCTACTTTTATTTCACCAGAACCGGATGACAATTTAACTATTTGCTTTTGAAGCGAATAAAGGTATGATTGCTTTACATTCAGACCTCGTTATTCACCTTATAAAAATGACCGGAGACCTTGATATACCATGGAATCGCAAAATAATTGGACACCAGGCCGGTCTGGGTTATAAGGTTCAGGGTTCCCGGTTCAAGGTTAAGTGCTTAGCGCTTTTTTTCTTACCTATTGATTCCTTTTGGTTAATGTGATGGCGGATAACCTCTGAACCTTTGAACTGTGAACCTTTCAACCAAAAGTATAGACTGGAAACGGAGCTTTTTGGCCAAAATATTGCACCATGATACGCTATAATCTACGAGGTCTGTTATAAATACTTCTCACTAACGCAGGATTCAAATTCAGGGCGGATGATCCTGTCGTGTCGGGTTTAACCAACGGATTTTATTGTACATATTGAGGTTAGCTCCAAAACTTCACTGCGAGCCAAAATATAAGCCGGATCCCGTAAAAGGTGAGAGGAAAAAGAAAGTGTTTTTTAAAGGTCTTGCTGAATCATGAGATCAAATAAAGAAGTTATATTATTATAAACAAAATATGTATTATTTTGTGAACATAGAAAACTGAAAATCTATAAATTGAAAAAACCAGCTTAAACCGTATGAAAACTACGAGATATATGATAAGCAGCATTTTATCGCTTGAAAATAGAAATTAACCTTTCTGCTGAATTACGAGGAGAGCTTATGCAAAAGAACCGGGTTAAAGGAAAACAATCTTATTTTTCAAGACATTTTTTATCGATACTAATTGTGATATCTGTTATGTTTTTATGGCCGGATATTACTTTAAGTGCCACAAAATACTATTATTATCTACATGCAGGTTCTTTTCGCATCAAAAAAGATACGATAAAGTTTATCGAGAAACTTCAGAAACATGGATATAAAGTAGTTGCAAAGTACGAAAAAATTGCAGATCAGGGGCATTGGTATATAATTTATATCGGCCCTCTTTCATCTAAGAAGGAGGCGAATTTAACGATCAGGTCGCTAAGACAGAAAAAGCTGGCTAAATATATTGCTGTTCATCAAAAAAGGTCTTTAATTTCAAGTGATTTAGAGACAAGAAAACGGGCGGTTGCTAAAAAAACAACCAAAGCTAAAAAACCTTCTGCTCAGGTTTCAGCTACAAAAATGACGGGATTAACGCAGAGAGGAATCGGCAGAAACATAGCCCGGAAAAACTTTGCCTTAGGTTATCGACATTTGTACAGGGAAGTTGCGACTGAGATTACCAAACGAAAACAAATAACATCAGCTGTAAGTTCAACTGTTGAAATTTCAGACAGCGAAAAAGATGGTTTTCCCACATCAATGCATATTGATTCCCTGTATGCTCGATATGGTTTTACAGACTATCTGGAGATCTTTTTAGAAGCAGGTGTCGGTTATAAAGAACTTTCCAGCACGTCTTTTGTCTATGGTGGCGGCCTGCAGTTGAGTCTTTTTGAAGTGGAAAGAGGTGTGCTCAAAGGGTTGTATAGCAGCCTTTCCGGTGCATATTTAAGCGGAGCTGTTGAGCATGAATACACTTCACCTGCGGGAAACAAATGGAATAAAGAGGCTGAATTTAAAGAATTGTCAGTTAAGGGAGAACTCGGTATTATACGTTCTCGGTTTGCCGCTTATCTTGGGGCGGTCTTTTTAAATTATAATGAAACTACTAAGCGTGATAAGCTTACCGGTCTTGATCCACCTGGTACTTTATTTATATACGAAGATGAACTTGAAAACGAAAATAGTTTTGGCGGTTTTGCCGGTGTTGAAATTTACATGACACCTTCTACTCTGATAAAAGTTGAGGGACAGGTCATCAGCAAAGAAAGCATTTTTATTGCCCTTGAATATCATTTTTAATTTCTTCAGGCCAGGTTAAATCAACTTTTTAAATTTCAGCGGCTTTCCGTAAAGCTTTTCATTATTCATGTTCTTTTTTATGAATTCATAAAGCTTTTTGGAAGTCTTAATCTTCGTTTTGATCAAATCATTGCTTATCCATTGCCAGGTTAATATTCCATCTTTGGAAAAAGAATATTTAAAAAACATAAAAGGTCTTTTATCTTTTTCATTTGAAGATATATACTGCACATTGCAAAAAGCCACGCCATCCACCATGATAGTATATGCCCGGCACAGGTAAACCTCGGCTGAAACAGACCAGTCCTTTTTTTCACATACCTTATGTTTTACAAAGTATTCCCTGTCATTAAACTTTAAAATCACCATCTTGGCCGCCGTATCATCTTTCAGGTCTATCGCTTTCCATCTTCCTATCAACTTCGCATCAAAGACTGCATCCTTGACAGGAGCCATCGGTACCTCGGAGTCGTAGCAACCGGTCAGCAATAAAAAAATTGCCAGTACCAGAGAAACCTTAAATAAAAATCTCATTTCTTTATCTCCTTATTAAAACTTTGTACTCAAGTTTCGCACACCTTCTTTGAAAAAAGTGATGAATTGATGACTCTTAAGACATAATATCAGATGTGAATCAACTCTTCAGAAATTAAGGTTTTGCTGTAGATAAGGGGTGCGAAACTTGAGTTTGTATTAATCTAATTCTTTAAAAATAGGCCACAGATTTGCACAATGTTGTTGCTTCTCTTGCCATAGTAGTAAAAAATATTTTATCTGTGAAATCCGTGCCTGCCCAGTGAAATGCAGAGCAGATTTCACCGGGGGTTCATCCGTGTCCCATTTTTAAAAAAGCTAAAATCATACAAATCTTTTATCTTACAGAATGTTTAAAAGACCCTCTTTTTCTTTTTCTCCTAAATAGCGCCAGGAACCCTCGGAAAGCTTGCCCAGCTTTATATTTGAAATCCTAATCCTTTTTAACCCTGTGACCCTGCCACCCACCTTTCTTATCATACGCCGTATCTGCCTGTTTTTCCCTTCTTGCAATATTATCCGAAATCGTTTTGAAGAAATCCTTTTTACATTTGCCGGCCTGGTTTTTGTTCCCATCATGGGTATCCCTTTCTCCAGACTTCTAAAAGCGCCATCGGTGATGTGGCTTGCTACTGTCACTTCATACTCTTTTTCATGGTCAAAGGAAGGATGGGAAAGCCTGTGATGCAGCCTCCCGTCATTGGTTAAAAGTAAAAGTCCGGTGGAATCCTTGTCGAGACGTCCTACCGGATAAATGCGCTCAGGAATATTAACGAGATCGAGCACGATTTTTTCGCCGGGATGATCACAACTTGTTACATATTCTCTTGGCTTGTTTAAAGCTATGTAAAGTTTCTCTTGACCTGCTTCCACAAGTGTTCCGTTAACTTCTATGCGATCGTTTTGCGGGTCAACCTTGGTGCCTAGCTCTGTAACAGTTATCCCATTAACCTTAACAAGGCCATCTCGTATATACTCTTCACCCTTTCGCCT
>JAUWMJ010000147.1 GCA_030613225.1 Desulfobacterales bacterium | reverse complement strand
TTACATACCTTTAACGCTGCATTTAGCTGGATTGCAGGAGGTATGAGATCAATATTTATTCAAGATGCAAACAGTCTCATTATAAAGCCTGCCGACCTTGTAGAAATATTAAAGCACCTGAAAAAACGTTTTAGTCAGGTGGAACGTATAACATCCTATGCCAGATCACACACCGTTGCCAGGATAAAAGATTCGGATTTAGAGGCTATAAAGGAAGCAGGTTTAAACAGAATCCATATAGGCCTTGAATCAGGTTCCGACCAGGTTCTTAAAATGGTAAAAAAGGGTGTTACAAAAGAAACTCATATAAAAGCCGGTCTTAAGGTTAAAAAGGCAGGGATTGAGCTTTCGGAATATATTATGCCGGGACTTGGAGGAAGAAAATACTCCGAGATTCATGCCCTGGAAACAGCCGACGCATTAAACCGGATTAATCCTGATATTATTCGCCTAAGAACACTGGCTATTCCAAATGGCCTTGGTCTTTATGAAGATTATCTGAATGGTAATTTTGAAAAATGCACTGATATTATGATGGCAAAAGAGATTCTACTTTTCCTGGAAATGCTTGCCGGTATAACCAGTGTTGTCAAGAGCGACCACATACTTAACCTGTTTGAAGAGGTTGAGGGCGTACTTCCAGATGATAAGGAGTATATGACAGGAGTTATTCAAAGCTTCCTGTCCATGGATTCAAAGCACCAGACTTTATTCCAGGTGGGTAGGCGACTGGGCATATTTTCGTCCCTGAGTGATATGGCCAGCCCTCGCAGATTTGCGAGGGCGGAAAATATATGCCGCGAACTCAACATTACGCCTGAAAACGTAGATGAGATAATTGATGAGATGATGAAAAGGTTTATATAAAGGTAACCGTTCACAGGTTCAGGGTTCAACGTTCAGGGTTAAGGGCAAAGAATGAATTGAAGACCCAAAGTCTTCGTTGAACATGGTCATTTTCCAAAGTAATTGCAAATTTGGCTCCAAATATTGGATTGAGCCTGTCAAAGATGACGCTTTTTTTAAAAATACACGTTCCAAATGCAGTACGGGAGCAAAAATGGAACCTTGAACCTCTGAACCTTTGAACCCGTGAACGCCTACATACAGAGAAACCTATTATGTTTTCCAGCATACGTTCAAAACTTATCGCAATTCTTATTATCCTGGGTGTGATTCCCCTTTTAGTTGTAGGATACTTTTCCTATCGGAGTGCATCAGATGCACTTTTATCACAAACCAAAGAGCAGTTAGGCAATCTTGCAGATAAGACAGCCCAGCAGATCGATAATTTTTTTGAAGTAGCTGAAAAGGATATCGATCTTCTCTCTAATTTCCCCTTTATACAACTTTCTTTCCTTCAGTTTGAATTCGGCCAGAGGCTGGATACTGTAAAAAGACTGATAGAAGATTACGAAAAAAAGAACAAATATTTTAAGCGGATTCATCTTGTTAATCTTCAAGGCAAATCTATTTTAACGGTTCCGGAAAGCACTAAAGATACAATTGCAGACTTTAGGAAATCCATCTGGTTCAATTCGACCTTAAGAAAAGGCATATGTCTGTCCGGCATCATCAAGGGAGACAGTTTTTTCAGTTCTGCTATTATGCTTGCAAAATTGATTTACGATTTTGAGGATAAAACAAAACCGGTAGGTATCCTTGTATTTGAAATAAAATTATCCTCTTTTACTTCTTTTGTTGCATCTTTGAAAATCGGCACCCAAGGTTATGCGTTTTTAGTGGATGAGCATGGATACCTGATATACCATCCTGACCAAAGTCTACGTTTGAAAAAAACTTTTTTAGAGAGCGGTGATGCTAAACTAAAGCGCCTTATAACAAAGATGCAGGATGGAGAACGAGGATTTGGTGATTATCTTTTTAAAGAAACAGTAAAATATATGGTATTTACCCCCTGCAGGGTTAAAAACTGGAGTGTGGGTATAACTTTGCATCGATCTGAGTTGATGGCTGACATATATAAATTGAGACGGCGCATGATTACCTTTAGTTCTATGATAATAGGACTTATCCTTTTTGTATCCTTCATGTTTGTTAAAAGCATAACACATCCGATTAGAAAGCTTATAAACGGTGCAAGGGCCATTGGAAGCGGAGATCTGGATCAAATCATTAAGATTGAATCGAGTGATGAACTGCATGGTCTGGCCAAAGAATTTAATAAAATGGCTGCAAAGTTGAAGGGAAGTGTGCAGGAGATCATTGAACTGAAAACATTTAATGATGATATTTTCAGAAGTGTAACAAGTGGAATAATTACAGTGAATCGTGAAGGAGAACTCACTTCAATTAACCAAAGTGCCCAAAAGATTGTCGGATGTTCCTGGGAGGAGATAAATAACGGTGGCTTAAAAAATATTCCGATAAGGATTAAGGAGGTTTTAAACCTTTTAAAGGAGACTCTTGAAAAAAAAGAAAAGATACAAAATCAGAAAATAGAAGTTCCCAGAGGAGAAGGGGAGGTCGTCTTCATTGAACTAAACACTTCTTTGTTGAATGACAGCGGTGGAAAAATTATTGGTGCCATTGCAGATATAAGGGATATTACTCGGCGAAAAAGGATGGAGGAGTTAATGGTGCGGGTTGATAAACTTACCTCTTTGGGAGAGCTTTCCGCCGGGATAGCACATGAAATTCGCAATCCTCTGGCAGGTATCAAAACCAGTGCCCAGGTTCTGGCAAAAAAGCTGACAAGTGCCTCGGAGAGGGTACTGATTGATGGAGTTTTAAGCGAGATAACCCGATTAAATAAAATCGTTACCGATCTTTTAAATTTCTCTCGTCCTTCACCACCTTTATTAGAACAGGTTGATATTACCGTTACACTTGAAAAGGCTTTAGACCTGGTAATGGAGAAGATAAAGAAAGCTAGTATCAGGCTAATCCGTCAGTACGATCACAATCTGCCTCAGGTTATGATTGACATGGAGCAGATTCAACAGGTCTTTTTAAATTTACTGCTGAATGCGATTAAAGCCATGCCTGAAGGCGGGACCCTTACTGTTTCTCTTAAGGCGATTAGAGATCAATCTGAAATTCAGGAGAAAATATCAGCAGCATTTCCACCTGATTTATCTAAAAACAAAGAATTTATAGAAGTTTTTATTAAAGATACAGGGCATGGTATTGAAAAGGAAAATCTGGACAGGGTGTTTAACCCCTTTTTCACTACCGATCCCAATGGCACGGGACTTGGTCTTCCCATCGTGCATAAGCTTCTGGAAAAAAATAACAGTTATATTTATATTAATAGCAAAGAAGGAAAGGGGTGTAATGTTACCCTTGTCATTCCGGTGGCAGATAAAATGATGAAATGATAGGAACGCAATAGTTCAGCCACTAAGACACAAAGGCACAAAGAAGAGATATGAATTATAAAACTTTGACAAAAAGAGAAGAATCAATAGCTGAAAAACTGTAGATGTAGCATATACCGTTTATTAAAAATGGCACTAAATGAATTATATTATAATCTTAGTGTCTTCGTGACTTAGTGGCTGAACTATTACAAAGGAAATTTAAGAATGTCCCAAAAGAGGATACTGATTGTAGATGATGAAAAAGTTCTTTGCAGATCCTTAAAAATGGATCTTGAAGATGACGGTTATAAAGTAAGCATTGCAAATAGCGGAGAGGAGGCAATTGAACAGATTTCAGGTTTCGTTCCTGTTGTTGTGCTTTTAGACCTGAGATTGCCCGGGATGAACGGAATACAGGTTTTGAAAAAGATCATAGATTATGACAAGGATATTGCCGTTATTATCATGACTGCCTATGGTGATACAAAAACCACGGTTGAAGCTATTAAATGCGGAGCCTATCATTTTATTAATAAACCTTTTGAGCTTGAAGAATTAAAGAAGCTGGTAAAGCAGGCCATAGACGGTCAGGCATTAAAGCGAGAGGTTGAATACCTGAGATATCAGCAGCGCAGGTTCTACAGGTTTTGTGATCTGGTAGGCCAGAACATTAAAATGAGGGAAATCTATAACCAGATCAAAATACTATCAAAAACTGAAGACACAACTGTACTGATTTTAGGCGAAAGCGGTACCGGCAAAGAACTGGTAGCCAGCGCAATTCACTTCAAAAGCAAAAGAAACAAAGCCCCTTTCATGGAAATAAATTGCGCTTCATTACCCGAAAATTTAATAGAAAGCGAGCTTTTCGGATATGAGAAGGGTGCTTTTACTGATGCAAAGCAGCAGAAAAAAGGATTGCTTGAACTTGCAGACGGGGGAACAATTTTTCTTGACGAAATAGGTGAGATGCCCCTTTCCATCCAGGCTAAATTGCTTACTTTTTTAGAAAAGAAGCAGTTCAAAAGGCTTGGAAGCGGAAAGGATATTGAAGTAGATGCACGAATTATTGCTGCCACTAATAAAGACCTGGAAGGGGCGATTAAAGAGAAAAATTTCCGTGAGGATTTATATTATCGATTAAATGTTGTTTCCATTAATATTCCTCCCCTGAGAGAGCGGAAAGATGATATTCTCCTTTTGGCCAATTATTTTTTTGAAGAGTTTTGCAGGGACATGGGAAAGATCACCAAAGAACTTTCACCGGAAGTAGAGGAAATGTTCAATGCTTACCCCTGGTACGGAAATGTCCGGGAATTGCGAAATATCATTGAAAGGGTTGTGATTTTCTGCGAGGGCAAAATCGTTGATAAAAACCTGCTTCCCCCGGAAATGATAACAAGTCAGCAGGAAAAGATGGGAGGGTTTAAAGGAAGAGAAGAATGGTTGAATGGCAGGCCCATAGATTCTTTGCTTTCCGAAGTAGAAAAAGATATAATCGAAGAAGCTCTGCGACAGGCCAAAGGAAACAAGTCCCGTGCGGCAGAGATACTTGGGATCAGTCGGTATTCGTTGATGCGCAGAATCGATAAGCTGCGTAGTGACTAAACTAAAGTGCCTAAAGTGAGCTAAAGTGAACTAAAGTGCCTAAAGTTAATGTGTCGCTTCGCTCCAGGCTTCGCCTTTGGCTACGCCCTGGCAAGCCATCTTTTCAATATAAAACAGATAGAATTCCACAACTTTAGTCACTTTAGACACTTTAGCTCACTTTAGGCACTTTTTATAACTCTAACGTGTTACAATCAAATGAATTTATATTGCGCAATTAAATTTATTGTTGTGGGCTTTGTGCTATCGATAAGCCTTGCTCTTCCTTCTTTATCTTTTGCTGAAAAAACTTATAAAGTAGCAATGATTACATGGCGCGGGGAAACCGAAGCAGAGCGAGGTTTTATAGATGAGCTGGGGAAAAGCAATTACCGGATAACATTTAAAAAGTACCATGCTAATCAGAATCGCAGGAAGTTGCAAAAGATTATCGATAGTATTCAGTGCACGTATGTTGATTTAATTTATGTATTTGGAACAACCGCCACCAAGATAGTTTTATCAAGGGTAAAAGATAAACCGGTTGTTTTTAATATTGTAAGTCGGCCAGTCAAATCCGGAATAATTGCAGGCTGGGAGACTTCCAAAAATAACGCTGTGGGAGCAAGCAACCAGGTCCCGGTGCTTCACCAGCTTAAAGCGTTAAAGAAGGTTATTAATTATTCCAGGTTAGGGATAATATATAACCCAAAAGAGCAGAATTCGGTTATTCAGAAGGATATTGCAAATAAACTGGAAATTTTTTTAGAATTTGAGCTCAAGGAGTATAAGATCTCACAAAAGAGTGATGTCTTAAAGGTTTTGCCTTTAATGAAAGGGGCGGTGGATGCGGTTTACTTTCCGGCCGACTCAATGACGAAATCTCTTGGCAAAGAGATAATGGCTTTGGTCAATGAATTCAAAATACCCTCTTTATCCGCAGTTGAAAGCATGGTACCTGAAGACGGGGCACTTTTGGGTCTTGTTCCCAATTATTATGAACTGGGCAGGCTGGCGGCAGCAAAAGCTTTACAGATTTTACAGGGCAAAAAGCCTGCTGACATTCCATCTTCAGCTCTTGATCATTTTAAAATGTCGGTTAACTTGAAAACCGCTCAAAAGATAGATATTCAGATTCCCATGTCGATTTTAGTTATGGCTAACAAGATCGTCAGATAGTGTCCATCCATAAATGGCTATTTTTCCCAATTTCTGCGTCAGGCTCAAATTTTATTCCTCGAAATACTACATGTATTCCTGTGGTTAAAATTTTCGCCTTCCTTGAACTTGGAAAAACTATCTCATTTCTGGACAGACACTATATAAATGGAAACTGTGCGGTTTTCGCTCAAAAAAAGTGAGCGAAAACCGCACAGTTTAACGTCCGGCCTATATTGAAATTATAACAAAATAGCTACAACATTATGAAATTACATGAAATTAAATGATAAATAAGAAATCATAGATTCCGGCATCAAAGTTGCTGTGTATTAGGGCTGTAACAAAAACCTGTTAACTTTAAAAAAGGAGGTAATTATGAATCGTTTTAAAGGGGTATCGACCTGGTTATTGGTAATTTTGGCGGCAGCAGGACTGGCTCTGGCCGGTTGCGCTGGTGCAAAGCCCAAACCTGGGGAGGTTTTTTCTTGCGTAAAAGATAGTAAGATAGAAAAAACTATAGCTCCCGAAGCGCAGCTTGAAGAATTCTCATGCGTTTTTAAAAAGAAGTGGGGAAGCGAGGTATTGCATTTTAACGTAGCTATAAAAAATGTGAGCAATACGGATCAACGTTTTAAAGTGAACATCTTTTTGGATAACGGCAAAGCTGTGGGAGGCTTACTTCCAAGAAAGATCAAAAAGGGTCTGGTAAAACCCGGACAGACTGCCAAATTTGTTTATCCTGTAAAAGGCATGGACAAAAAGCCCAAGGCAATAATGCTAATTGTAAAAACAATGGGAAAGTAGAATTCATCGAGTTAAAATAGAGGAGGTTATTAATATGAAACGAGCAAGCATTATTCTATCTTTATGTATATTGCTGGCCCTGGCAGGGCCGGTGGCTGCTAAAACAACATTTGTCAGCATCGGTACAGGCGGAACCGGCGGCGTTTATTATCCATACGGCGGCGGTGTAGCTGAAATCTGGTCAAAGAATGTAAAAGGAGTAAGGGCGGTTGCCGAAGTAACCGGTGCCAGTGTTGAGAATGTAAAACTGGCCCATAAAGGAGAAACCGTGATTGGTGAGGTTATGGCTGACACCGTCATAGCCGGATATGAAGGGCTGTCAAAATTCAAGGGCAAAAAACACAACATTCTTTCAATGGCCATTATGTATCCAAACGTGCTGCAGGTGGTTACTCTGAAAAAGAGCGGCATCACCAACATCGAGCAGGTCAAAGGGAGGAAAATCAGCACAGGGAGTCCGGGCAGCGGTACCAATTTTATGGCTGAAGCCGTATTCAAGGCATTAGGAATTCCTCTG
>JAUWMJ010000177.1 GCA_030613225.1 Desulfobacterales bacterium | reverse complement strand
CAGCTTAATTCTGCGTTGGCAATACCAGAGGGTAATATGCTCGAAAAGCAAAGAAGAATCAGCATTTTGAATGACGTTCTTGGTCCAATCATGCGTGGACCTTCCAGTTCTCATTCCGCCGGGCCTTATGCAATAGCGAGTACATGTCGGCAACTATCACTGTCAAATGGCGAAAAACTTCTGAAGGCATGTATTCGATTTGATTACGATGGTTCATTCGCCCAGGTGCATGCGGAACAGGGATCGGATGAAGGCTTTGCGGCTGGTTTGATGGGTATTGAGATGGAATCCAAAGAATATGCTCATGCACTATCAACGTTGAAAACCCCGATATCACCTTTTAACTTCGACATAGAGATATGCTCATTAAAACAGATAGTTCATCCTAATCTCGTGGAACTCTCGCTTACTTGTGTTAGTAATTCGTCTCAACGCACAGATCGTTATCTGGCAATTTCGACTGGAGGTGGAATTTTTGAACTCCTTCAATACAATGACAAGAAAACTAGTATCGATGGGTCAACATATATAGTCATGATTGAATGTAGCGCACCAATATCACTTAGAGATATTCTTGAGTGTCTCGGCGGGAAAGACCTGTTTCTTAATAAACTACAAGATGTTGATGAAGTCCGCAATTTTTGGTTACTTCATACTTGCAGAGAACTGAGCAGGAAAGAACGTTCCTTGCTTTATCAGATATCTAATATCACATTGGTTCGTGAAGCTGAACCTGTTCAGTTGCTGGTGTCAGGGGGACAGGCAGTCTTTAATACCGGAAAAGAGGTAATTGAGTTATGTAAGAATCAGGCTCTACCTGAAATAGCCGTACATTATGAGTCTGTGCTATTAGGTTTAACAACGGAAACAGTTGAGAAACACTTTCTCCGGCGCGCGCAATTAATGTTAAAGATTGTGGAAGAGGGGCTTGAGAGGAACACTGAAAAGGCACGATACAAATTTTTAGAGCCATCAGCAAGTCGAATATTGAAGTCTCAGACAGCGAAGGTATTAGCCGGAGACTTCATCCATCTCGCAATCAGTGGAGCGTTGTCTGTAATGGAAACTAATGTTATGCGGGGGATAGTGTGTGCCTGTCCCACTGCAGGTAGTGCCGGGATTATCCCTGGCTGTCTTTACAGCCTGAAGCAAGAAGGGCATTCAATGATTGAGATTACGAATGTATTGAAAGTGGCGGGTGTGGTTGGCGTAATAATAGGAAAGCGTGCAACATTTGCGGCCGAGATAGCTGGTTGTATGGCGGAAACAGGAGCTGCCGCAGCGATGGCAGCAGCAGGACTTGCTCATGCTATGGGCGCAACTCCCGAAACGGCCTTCAACGCTTCAGCAATTTCTTTGATGAACACACTCGGATTAGTTTGCGACCCAGTGGCCGGTGAGGTAGAAGTGCCTTGTTATGCAAGGAATATTGCTGGAGTTGGCCATGCTTTTGTTTCAGCTTCTTCAGTTATTGGAGGATTTAAGTCTTTTATTCCTTTTGATGAGGTAGTAGACACTATATTAAAAGTCGGAAAATCTATGTCTTCAGATTTAAAGTGTACCTGCCGGGGTGGATTGGCATTGACCCCTACTGCCGTAGCTGAAAGCTAACATGTGCCTGGACGCAGACGGGCTAAAAACCGCGCACGCTGGTGAGGCGCGCCGTCAGCCTCCCAAATGATGAAAATAATAAAGGGGGACGTTCGTGCAGAATGTGCATTATCAATGCAATCTCTGCATGAACGTCCCCCATTTTGCGTAGTTTAAGACTTCCAGGGCATGCATCTTCACAATGATTTGTTATTACGCCATATATCACAGTAAATTTTTGCTGTACTAAAAGCTGCGATAAATTCCAACGATCTCAGCAAAAATAAAAGGCCTAAAAAAACCTGTGATATCATCAGTTCCAGGTCATAGGCCAGAAGTGCATGTTTCTGCTATATATGTAAGCTTTTAATATACCATAAAATGTTTATATACTACTGAGATATTCAAGTATTAGAGGGTGAGGATATTAACGGTTCTGCCTTTTTTCCCCATCAATTAAATTTCAAATCAATCTGGTTCGTAATAAGTTCATAATATTTGCTGCCGGCAGGTACATGCTTAACTCTGTATTCCAGTTTAAGTGCATCGCTTTTCGTCATTGCAGAACTGGCACCGGTTGGATTCTCTTATCTATCAACAGCTAATCACTATGCAAGATGTGACCCCGCCCCCTCTATGCAAGATGTGACCCCTATGTTTTCACTTGATGCCAAATCCATTGGATTTCACACCAATTTTCTTTTCTTATTTTTTATGAATCAATCTTTTTAACAGGATATCTTCAACATTCTGCCGAGAATCTATTATCGATAAAACGTATATTTTTCGCCTGGCTATTCTGTATATAAGTCGCCATGGTGGAATAATTAATTCCCTATATTGTAATATGCCCTGTTCTTGAAGCTCTGGTACGATTCGGCCTCTTTCGGGGAGGGTATAGAGTTCTGATGCCTTTTGTTTGATCTTTTTTAGTATTTTTAAAGCATTATAAGGACTGTCTAAAGAAATATATTCAATGATTTCCTTTATATCATTTTCCGCAACATCAGTCCAAAGTATTTTATGCTTTTGATTCATTAAAGTTTTTCTTTCAGTCCATTCTCAATTTCGTTGAACACGTCTTCATGGGACTTTACCCTGCCATTACGCACATCAATTTCTCCTTGGGAGATCAGCTTTAACAAACCAATTGCATTACGCATATTTTCATAGCTTTCAGGGTCTTGGAGAACAGCCCTGGGTTCACCGTTTTGGGTTATGATAACAGGGCGATGGGTTTCATTGATCTGATTTAATAAATCTGCGGCTCTTGATTTTAGGTAAGTAACTGGCTTTATATCACTCGTAATATTCATTTTTATCACCTCCGGTTCGTATATAGTACCAAATAAAGACCGGATGTCAAGGATAAATTTTTGACCTGGATAAGGAATGATTGGCAGCCTGCGTCTTGTGGTATGTTAAATAAACGTAAAGTTTACTCTGAGCTTTCCGAGAGGCTTATCCTGAGTTTGCCGAAGGGATCAGAGGTAGGGTGAGTTTATCCTCATTGACGGAGGGTTTACTCTGAGCTTATCGGAGGGTTTACTCTGAGTTTGCCGAAGGGAAACACCGAATTAGTACCAGTAAATACTACTGAATCAGTGTGACTTGAAAGTAGGTTTCATCCTATCTTGTTGAATTATTTAAAAACACATTCTTTGTGCCTGAGAAGGGGAATAAATCGACTCCCGCAACCTAAGAGATGGCAAAGCAAGAAAAAGGAATTTTGCAGTCAGTGAAATTAGAAAGAGACTATCTTCCAATAGCCCATCACCTTTGCAATATGCAGTGGATTCTTGCCATGTCCAGAGCATCATCCCTTAAGTTATCTTTTTTCATTTTCACCGAATCCTTACTTTTCTCTTGATATTTTCAGAGTATGCTGTATATTTAATGTAATGCTAATGTCAATACATTAATCTTAAGCCATCAGGAGGGGCGTATGGCTAAAACAGCAACAATTCAGACCCGGGTCGATCCAGAAATAAAACGAAATGCTAAGGAAATATTGAATACGCTAAATATTTCCATGTCTGAAGCCATTTCGTTGTATCTAACCCAAATAACGCTTAATAAAGGAATTCCTTTTGAAATTAAAATTCCGAATAATCTCACTGCTAAAACACTGAAAGATTCTGAAAATGGAAAAGAGCTTCATAAGGTATCTGATGTTGATGAATTATTTCAGGAGTTAAATAGTTGAACATTCATTACACAACTCAGTTCAAAAAAGATTATAAAAGGGTCAAGAAACAAAATAAGGATCCAGATCAACTGAAAGTTGTTATCGAAAAATTAGTTTCTGGCAAAAGATTAGGACCAAAATACAGAGATCACCGGTTATCAGGGGATTGGAAAGGCCACCGTGATCGTCATATTAAACCAGACTGGATTCTAATTTACAGAATCGAAGATGAAGATTTAATTTTAGAAAGAACCGGCTCTCACTCTGAGTTGTTCAAAAAATGATCTTTAGCCTATGCCCTTTCTCCTTAAGTCATTTCACCTTTGTCCTTTATCCACTCACACCCCGCCGTTGCCGAACACCACGATCTTAAACTGCCCATTTTGGGCTCTAAATTGGTTGTTTAAGAATAAAAACAGCCTAAAAAATCAATGGTTTTATTGTAAAGACAATAGGTTAGTGCGGTCCGACCTTCATTCTCATCCAATATATCGTTTCAGAAAAAGGAGATATGAAGGTAGATAAGTAAAGTTTTATCAAACAAATTGCCGTGCTAAGTGTGAAGCGCATCTATTCTTGATTTATATTGTACAAATACCTTATATTTCATTTAGTTAATCTTGAAAACTTTAAAGCTGAGGGGCGTTCCGGTTCTTTCTAATCCTTGTTTACACCAAATCAAATATGAAGCCAAGATCTCACCGTCCCGAAAAGAAAAATCAGGGTGCACTCAAAGGAGCCGTTTAACCCAAATTATCTGAATAAAAAATAACAGTTGTTCTCATCGGCGAGAGAGCCCTATCAGGAACGTTGAGACTATTTTTAGATCTCGGGAGGGACAATAAAGGGCCTCTCTCTGAACCCCTATGTTGGATAAGGAATGATTGACGGTCATGTAAATACATGGGATGCCGGATAGACGTAACGATTAGCTGGGGTGTTCGCTGAAAAGAGAGAAAATCGCCGAAATATTTCTTTCAATTACAACAGGTGGAGTGCGCTTAAAAGATGCAGGAGATTCTAACCAATTGATATTATAATTATAATTAATTTTTTGGCATAAGGAGTATAGAATGTCCCGCAATCTTAAAATACCAATAGTCCCGGTTCTTTCCTGTCCTGTTCATTAACAGGAATGAATCGACTTATCAACATATCAAGGCACGTCCCGCAACCCCGCATATACGTAGAGTTTATCCTGAACTTGCCGAAGGGATCTGAGGCAGAGTGAGTTTACCCTGAGCTTGCCGTAGGGCAAAAAAGGAGAGAAACACCGAATTACTACCAGCACTACAGGTGAAGTGCGTCTTACAATTGGATTAAACTTGAATTTTTTATGTTATTAAGAGGTTATTAATTACTGCTTTTTGCTTGACATAAATACTATAGAAAGTCCCTGAAGCCTCTCATAGAAAGTTATTTACTAATTTATGGACATCCCGGAACCCAGGTGTTGAAGATTTACCTGCTGTAAAATGGAAGTTAATGAATATTAAAAGAATGGAAAAAAAGAAACATAAAAAGGCATTTGAAAAACTGAGGAATTACCTTGAATAATAATCCCGACTTCCTTTCTCTGAACGTTCTGCACGAACGTCCCCTATTACGAACGACCCGCATGATGAAAAATCTCCGGCCCCACAATTGTAAAAAAATCTGCCACATTGATTAATTTTATGGACGCTGAAGAAGAGTTGTGCCACAATCTACGTTTTACGACCTGAATAATGCATTATCAAATTAAAACCCAAGTTGAGCGATTGTCGAGCTTGCCGCATATACAAGGAAGATGGGGCTTTTGCTATAGTCGGCTATGCAAATCCCCATCTGACGCAGTAGATGCGGTAAGATCGGCAATCCCGAAGGGTTTTAAATTTTGAGAGGTAAAAAGCTTTTACATTGTTTTACATATTCTAAAATCTATCATCTCCAAAATTTAAAACGCTCAACTTAGGTAAAAGGAACGTCATGTCATCAGCAGCATCTTCCAAAGTCGTCATCAGCGGTACCGGCCTGTGGACCCCTGAACATAGTATTACCAATGAAGAACTGGTTACCGCCTATAATCGCTGGGCTGAAAAATACAACCAGGACCATTTTAAACAGATTGAGGACGGTTCCCTTAAGGCAAAGCCCTTTTCCACCGAGGAGTTCATCGAAAAGGCTTCGGGTATCAAGCAGCGCTATGTCTATGTAAAAGACGGCATTCTCGATATCAACCGGATGCGGCCCAATATACCCGAGCGACCCGATGATGCGCTTTCCGATCAGGCGGAAATTGCCCTTCATGCGGCAAGGCAGGCCATGGCGGCTGCCTGCAAAACCGCTTCGGATATCGATGCGGTGATTGTCTCCTGCGCCTATACCCAGCGCGCCTACCCGGCCATTGCCATTGAGGTTCAGGACGCCCTCGGGATCGAAGGATTTGGATTTGACATGCTGGTGGCCTGTTCTGCAGCAACATTTGCCCTGCATCGCGGTTTCGAGATGGTGGCGGCCGGTACCGCCCGGTGTGTGCTGTTGATCAATCCCGAACTCACATCCCCCCAGGTCAACTACTGTGACAGGGACAGCCATTTTATTTTTGGTGATGTGGCCACGGCCGCAATTGTGGAGCGCCGGGACACCTGCACTGCGCCCCACAGTTATGACATCCTGGGTGTCAAGGCCCAGACCCATTTTTCCAGCAATGTCCGGTCCAATTTCGGATATGTGACCTACGCCAATGATGCAGACCCTTTCGGCGCCGACAAGCTGTTCCACCAGAACGGCCGCAGGGTGTTCAAGGATGTCTGCCCCTTGGCTGAAAACCATATCCGCAGCCACATTGAGAGCCTGGGGTTTACCACCGCCGATATCAAACGCTGGTGGCTGCACCAGGCCAACATCAA
>JAUWMJ010000354.1 GCA_030613225.1 Desulfobacterales bacterium | reverse complement strand
AGGTTTCCATATACAAGGGTTTTTAATGTGCCTTCCTGATTTTCCCGGACACCGCAAATCCCCCGCTTTCCATCCTTTATTACACAGCGATGATTGCAAAGATTGCATTTAACTTTATTATCCTTCAATGTTTCGAAAAGATATGCTTCCATCGTTTTTCCTTTTAATCATCAATTAAAAAACCGGATTATCTGAATGCGGCTTCTCAAAACGTTAAAATGTTACAAAAAATCGAAAATCCTTCTCATCCTGTTGCCGTGCTGATTGTATGCTTTTGCCGATACTTCATTGCAAGGGGTCTGGTTCTGAAACGGGGAACAAGCGTAACTACAATGCCTGCAAAAGTACCGAACGGGAATCTTTGAACTAACCTGGATTGCTCTAAGTTATGGGCGAATTTTCCGGATCCCACCGGGAGTTGGCAAACAGTCCGCCAGGATACAGGAACTCGTCCTAAAATTGTTCTGATGATTTGTTTCATCTCCCAGACACTAAAGAATTTTGCATGGTTAAAAATGGTTTTTGTAAATATTCCCCTGACCCTCCGCTCGATTCCTTTAATTGCATATTTGTTGAGAACCCCGATAAATATTCTGTCTTTTGCAACTCTGCAGGCTTCTTCCAGGGCTTTTTGGGGATCGTCCACAAATTCAAGGGTTGTAACAAGGCATGCATAATTAAAGGAATTGTCATCAAATGGAAGATCTTCTGCAAATCCTCGATAAAGATCCACGCGATTTCCAAGGTTTTTAAGTGTAATATCGAGCATATACGGTGATGGATCAACCCCTGTTACGTTAAGACTCTTTTCAATAAAAGGAGCAAGACTTGCTCCGGTTCCGCAACCAATGTCAAGCAGAGCCTCACGAGGCATCGGATTGAGCATATCGACCATAAGCCTGCTTTCAAGATCAGCGGCAAACCTGTTCTGTGGATTATTAAACCACTGCTCGTAAGCTTTGGCATCATTAAAATTAAAGACGTAACCCATGAAGGATAATTTAGATAAAAAAAGCGACTTTATCAAGGAGAAAACACAGGGCAACCGCATTTGGAAATAATATTACCCCAATCGAGCTAAACCTCGATTGGGGTCGTCCGTCGATTCTTGTCAGTTGTGGGTTGCGGGACTAAACCAATCGATTTTATATCTCCGCTATAGAAGAAAAATAAAATGTGAAACCATATCCTTATTCCTGAAGCAACTGACAACGGACGACTGACTATTGACATTGAGCGGTTACGCTCAATTAGGGTATTACCTTTGGAACTGGTCCGTGGCTTAGGAAGTCTTGCGCTTTTGAGCAACGCTATTTTTTTTAATAAAATGGCTTCTTTTCTTTCTATCGCCAGGTTGGTCTTTATGAGCGGGTGGTGCAGGCCTGTTTTGATTCTCTGACGGCGGACCAAAACCAAATAAAGCGCCGGGATAAGAGCTTTTCCTTGCTTTTCCAGAAACTTTTTGCCTGGCATGGTGCTTTTTTGCATGTGTTGGTCTCTGTGCAGATCTTCTTTTTCGGTCACGCGTAGCAATAAAAACCGGGCCGGCCTTGTCTTCTATGAACCAGTCATTTTCAGGCCAGACAACAGGAATCTTATAGCCAAGCATTTCCTCAAGGGGCTCAAGATGAAAGACATATCTCTCGCATGCAATCGACAATGCCCGTCCGGCTTTCCCTGCCCTTGCAGTCCGGCCGATTCTATGAATATAATTCTCTGCATCCTGGGGAAGGTCGTAATTTATTACATGGCTTATATCCTCGACATGGATGCCCCTGGAAGCCACATCCGTTGCTACAAGGATCTTTATACTGCCATCCTTGAACCGCCCCATCAGGTTGAATCTTTTGCGCTGGGGAAGATCCCCCGTGATACCTTCAGCAGGCCATCTGTTGCCCTTGAGTTTTGATGTAAGCCAATTTACTCCTGTTTTCGTGTTTACAAAGATAAGAGCGCGTATCCAGTTTTCCCTTTTCAGCAAACCTAAAAGAAGCTGCAACTTTTCTTCGCTGCCGACATGAAACAAAGATTGTTCAACCCCTTCTACAGTCATCTCTTCCGGTGTAATTGAGATGAATTCAGGCAGGTTCATATATTCGTAAGTCAGCTCCATGACGCGATAGGAAAGCGTAGCAGAGAAAAGCATCGACTGTCTTTTTTCATAATGTGGTAATTTGCTCAGTAAATAGCGCATGTCTTTTGCAAAACCAAGATCAAGAAGACGATCAGCCTCGTCAATAACCAGCAACTTAATGCCCCTAGTTTTAAAGATACCCTGCTTGAAATAGTCGATGATTCTGCCTGGAGTGCATATGACAATATCCACACCCCGACGAAGTATTTCGGCCTGCTTCTGGTAGTCAACTCCTCCGACGACCTGAGTTATTCTCAAGCCTGTATGCCGTCCGATGATCATAGCTTCCTCATAGATCTGTAAAGCCAGTTCACGGGTTGGCGCGACGATAAGTGCCGACGGCGTGTCGGGCATATGCTCATGCAAAGACAAAATCCTGCTGAAAACTGTTACAAGAAAAGCGGCTGTCTTCCCTGTGCCTGTTTGTGCCTGTCCGGCAACATCCCTGTTGGTCAGGGATACTGGAAGGGTTTCAGCTTGAATGGGAGTACAAAAAGTAAAACCTGCATCCTTTAGACCGGCTATGATCTCTGTGGGCAGATTAAACTCATCAAAACGGATGCGGGTTAGAAATTTAGGCTTTTCCGCCCTTTGGACTGGTATCTGTGATTCGGATTCGTCTGGCATGGTTTCCTCTTAGGGTTCGTTCAAAAATAAAACCAATCACGAAAACACGAAATAGGAAAAGCACGAAATTATAATTTTATCTTTTTCGTGTTTTCGTGATAAAAAATCTTTTTCTTTTCCGGCTTGTCCGGGTTGTGATCATCAGCTCTATTTATGCAGTTATAACCTTTTCAAGGATTTTGCAAGTAAACATAGTTTTTAATAAAAGATAAGCAGCCTAAATGCTTGAAGCAGAATCGCTATTATGTTATTTGATAAAATCTATAGTTTTAGGTGTTAGGTTTTATGTTAATGATATTATCTGTTTTAACAAAGACTTAAAACTTAACACCTAAAACTTAAAACGTTTCGCAAAAAGTCTTTGAATAAGCGTCGGATGGCATCGTTCCAAGGCTCATATACCCCCGCTAAAAATCAGCGGGATAAAAAACCGCTACAACGCAGTAGATGGGACTTTTTACGACGCCATCAAATAAAGGAGGTATAAACATGCTATCAAGTTCCTCGTTGGTGAAGAAAGAAGATTGTGTATTGATTGTGATAGATATGCAAAAAAAACTGGTTCCTGTTATTACCGGGGCTGAAAAGGCTATAGAAAATGTTATAAAGCTGATTAAGCTGGCAAAAATACTTCAGCTTCCCATTGTTCTTACAGAGCAGCAAAACCTCGGAGAGACCATTGAAGAAATACGATCGGAAATTAAGGAAATCCAGCCGATTTCAAAGATAACATTCAGTTGTTTCGGATTAGAAG
>JAUWMJ010000204.1 GCA_030613225.1 Desulfobacterales bacterium | reverse complement strand
TATTGGTGGGCGGTACTGGGTTTGAACCAGTGACTTCCACCGTGTGAAGGTGGCACTCTCCCGCTGAGTTAACCGCCCGTTATTATATATGATCTACCCGATGTTTTAATTCTTTGCCGACTTTGAAAAATGGAAGTTTTTTTGAAGGAACATCGATTTTTACACCGGTTTTCGGATTTCGGCCAATATATGGTTTGTATTCATTAACTGTGAAACTGCCAAAACCCCTGATTTCAACACGTTCATTGTTTGCAAGGGTCTGAGTTATAGCACCAAAAAACTCATTGACAATTTTTTCAGATTCATTTTTTGTAAGTGTAGTTTCATTCTTTATCGCATTAATTAAATCAGATCTGTTCATAAAGGCTCCTTAATTACGGGCTCACTTAAAAATAACTTTATGAGACGCTCGAGTAAAACTTTTAAAATCGTTTACCTTGCCTGCGCCTACCATTTATATAATGGGTTTTATTATACATACATGGTTTTAAACTTTCAAGTATTATTTCCTTTGTCTTGGTCTGTGCTTTTTGTATCATTGAAAAAATCTTCATCAGTATTATCCGTTTCAGAATTTTCCAGCTCTTCAATTTCTTTGGGTGTTGGAAGGTCTTTTAGATCTTTTAAGTCAAATACTTCCAGAAAGCGTTTAGTAGTTGAATAGATCAAGGGGCGACCCGGAAGTTCCTTGCGTCCCAAGATCCGGATGAACTGTCGCTTTAGCAATACGCGAAGGATTCCGCCGCAATCGACACCTCTCAGATTTTCTATATCACTGCGGATTATCGGTTGTTTATAGGCTATGATTGCAAGTGTTTCAAGAGAAGCCCTGCTAAGGCGAGGAGGATTTGGTTGTATGAAACGTTTAATCCAGCTTTTATATTCGGACCGGGTGCGGATCTGGAAACCACCGGCAACCTCATTTAAGTAAAAGCCGCCTTTGCGGATTTCATACTCATCAGAAAGCTCTTTTAAAGCGTTTTTGATGTCACTTGCTCCAGCGGTATTAAGAATATTTTTCAGGCGGTCAACAGAAAGAGGTTCCTGGGCAACAAAGAGCAAGCTTTCAATGATATATTTTAGATTTTCCATTATATATAAAATAGTCTGATAATGCCGGTTTGGACATGTTGGGCCATCTGAACCAGGTTAAGTTTGACCATTTCAAGTATTGCAAGAAAGGTTACTATTACATCACTTTTATCAGCCTTTAAAGAGAATAATTCATTAAAAGTGACTGAATTTTGTTTTTCAAAAATATCAACGATTTCGGAAATTCTGTCCTTTACAGAGATGCTGTCAGCAGTTAGATCTACCAGATGATCGGAAGATATGTTTTTAAGAATTTTTTGAAAAGCATCAATAAGCTCAAACAGACCGATTTTTATCATATCTTCACCCTGGCCGATTAAATAATCTTCATCATCATGCCCCTTGGTAAAAGTGTCTTTTCCAAGCAGCGTTCTTTCTGCAAGGTCATCGGCAGCAGATTTGAGCTGGAGATATTCCATAAGGGGCCTGGTGATTTCCTGTCTGGGATCTTCCTGATCTTCATCATCTTCAGTAGCAGGGAGCAGCATTTTTGATTTTACCTGTGTCAAGGTTGCGGCCATGACCACAAAATCACCGGCAAGTTCGATATTCATGGATTTAAGCCATTGAATATATTCAAGATACTGTTTAGTTATAAGGGCGATAGGTATATCATAGATATCCACTTCATTCTTTTTAATAAGGTGGACAAGAAGATCCATAGGACCTTCAAAGATATCAGTAACTTGGACTTTATAAATATCGTCCGGCATTTATTTGTTAATGCTCCGATAGAAGTAAAGAATCCACTCCCCAAGGACGTGGCATTGATTACCCCTGTAAGGGATTCCATAGTAAACGCCACACGTTGCGGGTTTCGGGTTGCGGGTTACGAGTTGCGTGTTGCGAGTTGTTAATAGGAAATAATCCTTTTTTATAACCCGCAACAATATCGCATGACAGAAAAAGAAGCGGTTGCTAAATAAAGCTGGTAAGTTGCGTTGTAGGGTTAAGATAGAATTCATTTCATCACTCGCAACTCGCAACCCGCAACTCGCAACCCGCAAGTCGCAACTCGCAACATCATCTTTCAACACAAAAACAACATCCCGTTTGAGATAGACAACAAATTGTCGGTATGGCTTGAATAAGTGCCTATATTTTCACAGCAGCTCTGACCTCTTCCATTGTTTGTCGTGCAACGTTTCGCGCTTTTTGTATTCCGTCTTTGATTATTTCATCCACGAGTTCGGGTCGGGATAAATAGTATTCTCTTTTTTTGCGAATCGGTTCAAGTGCTTTGATAAGGTTTTGAGCCATAATTTTCTTGCACTTTACACAGCCGATGTCAGCAACCCGGCACTCTTTATCTATCTGATCGATGGTTTCTTTTTCGGTATATATTTTATGGAAATCGAAAACATTGCAAATATCCGGATTCCCTGGATCATTTTTTCTTGCGCGCTGTGGATCGGTGATCATGCCGGAAACTTTATCAGCAATAACATCCGGGTTGTCAGATAAGTATATGGCATTATCATAACTTTTGCTCATTTTTCGCCTGTCTGTGCCGAGTATCTTGGGGGTTTGGGTTAAAACGGCTTCAGGTACAGGAAATACATCACCGTATAAATAGTTGAATCTTCTGGCGATTTCTCTTGTAATCTCAACATGAGGAACCTGGTCGATGCCAACAGGAACACCAAAGGGTTTATACATGATGATATCAGCAGCCTGGAGAACAGGATAGCCAAGAAACCCGAATGTAGAGAGATCTTTGTTGGATAGTTGTACAATCTGATCTTTATAGGTCGGGTTACGTTCCAGCCAGGGAACAGGGGTTATCATGGAAAGGATTAGAAAAAGCTCTGCATGTTCTTTGACGTGTGACTGGATAAAGAGTGTACTTTTTTCCGGGGAAAGATCTACACTGAGCCAGTCTATTATCATATCGCGTATATACTTCGAGATCGAACCTGTTTTTTCGTAGTCGCTTGTTAATGCATGCCAGTCAGCAATAAAGAAAAAACAGTCATATTCTTTCTGCATTTTCACCCAGTTTATAAGAGCGCCATGCAAGTTACCCAGGTGAAGGGGACCGGTTGGGCGCATTCCGCTTAAAATTCGTTTTTTATCTGTCATATAAATCTCCTGTTAGATCAAACGTAACCGTTCACGGTTCAGGGTTCACGGTTCAAGGTTTAATTGCTTTGCGATTTTCTTTATCTTTTTGCTTTTAAGTTAAGTACAAGCTCATCTACTGCCCGCACATGCCTTGTAGTGGCAGGCAGGGACGTATCATATAATCTAATACATTTCACACTGGATTCATCAAAATTTTCTTTCACGGGAGCATATGTCATATTCCACTCCAAATCAGTTTAACCTTGAACCTCTGAACCGTGAACGGTTACTATCAAACATACCTGCGAACAAAAGCAAGTTCATCACTTTTGGTCTTAAGTTTACCGTTTAATTTTGCTTCTAAAACCGCCTGGAAAATTTCACGGAAAACAGGTCCTGGCTCTATTCGCATCTTTTTTAAATCCTTACCTGAAATTACAGTATGTATATATCTGAGACGTGTAAAATAATTCGAAATGGATCGCTTTACAATTTCCTTTTTTGTTGCCGCCATCATATAAATTAAAAGTTCTGTTTTAAAACCTAAAAGTTTATTATAAAGCACGCTGTTTTTAACCGGCAGATTTCTTTCAAGCCATAAAAGGCATCTGTCGGCCTCAAAGCGTTCGACACAAAAAATTCTTCGATAGCGGGGAGCAAGTTCAAAGTGCACACATATTTCATTAGTCATTTTTTTATCGCCGCTTCGAATGAGTGCTAAAAAATAAACGGCCCACTTCATATATGATTCCTCTAGAAAAAGCAAATCATGCCATGATAATACTTTTTTCACCGAATTAAACAGAGATATAAGGTCATTATCCAGGGTAATTGAAGGATGCAGTACACTTAACAGATTATAATCATTGAGCCTTATTATTGCAGGGGTCGGATATTCTTCTTCAAGGATCTGGCGCAATTCTGAGAATACTCTCCTTCCGCTGAGCCGTTTGAAAAAATCCATTTTTACAGCATTTTCAATCAGTCCTGAAGTGAGTTTTCCTATGGAAAAACCAAAGCGCTGTTCAAATCTTATGGCTCGAAAGACGCGGGTTGGATCTTCAACAAAACTTAAATTGTGCAAGATACGTATGGTTTTTTCCTTAATATCCTTTTGAGCTGTAAAAAAGTCGATTAATATGCCGAATCTGTCGGGGCTGAGTTGTACTGCCAGAGTGTTAACAGTGAAATCCCTGCGGAAAAGATCGAGTTTTATGGAACTCATTTCAACTGTAGGCAACGCAGCAGGAAATTTGTAATATTCCATCCTGGCGGAGGCCACATCAATTTTAAAGCCATCCGGAAATATTATTACAGCAGTGCCAAACTTCCTATACGAGTGAATACGCGCTCCAGCTATTGAAGCATATTCTTTAGCAAATGCAATGCCATCTCCTTCTATGACAATGTCGATATCTTCATTGAGTCTGTATAGAAAAAGGTCACGAACAAATCCTCCAACAACATATGCGCGATATCCTTTTTTATCAGCTACTTTTCCAAGGGTTTTTAATATGTCAACGAGACGTTTTGAAAGCCGTTCTTTCATAAACTTTACGATATTTCTGGTTCTGGCGCGAACTGGTTCGGTAAGCGGGTCGAGCGAATTTTCAGGTGTGTACTTTGAATTTTTAACCAGGATATTTAAAAGGTCGGTGCGTGTAATAACACCAGTGATGACACCATTATCCATGACAGGCAGAAGGCGTTGCTTGTTTTCGATTATCTTATCCTGAATTTCTGTAAGATCCGCACCTGAGTTGACAAAAGCAAGATCCGTTGTCATATATTCTTTTACTTGGACGAGATCCAGCTTATGGTAAAGTGCTTTCTCAACAACCTGGCGTGATATATAACCGGCAAGTCTTTCCCTGCTGTCGGGTTCTTCCGGCTTTTCAGTGACCAGCAGCGCATTTATATTATAGCGTGTAAGCATAATGCCGGCGTTCCGGCAGGAAATATCGCTTCTTATGGAGATTGGCGGGGATGACATTAAGTCCCTGGCCAGCCGATTTGATCTGATTTTTTTGTAAAGAATTTCAATTAGTTTATGCTCAACCTGGGTCAATGTCATTCCCTTAACAGTTGCAGCAGCAGCGAAAGTATGGCCTCCGCCGCCAAGTGGTGCAATAATTTCACCGGCATCGACCTCCGAAATCCTGCTTCGTGCAACGACATAAATTTTATTTTCCATGCGTGCAATGGCAAAAATAGCATCAACTGGTTCCATTTTTGCCATTTTATGTACAAGAAGGGCAAAATCGGGCAAATAATTGGCCAATGATACACTGGTAACGATGATTTCAAAACCGTGGATACTATAGCGGACAGCAGTCTGAATCATGTCGTTTAAAAGTACGACCTGCTGTGTGCTTATCTCTCTGGAAATCAGATCTGACACTATGTTCAAGTTTGCACCTTTTGAGAGAAGAAAGGCAGCGGCTTTAAAATCATCTTCGGTAGTTGATGGAAATGTAAAACTTCCGGTGTCCTCATATATGCCAAGACACATTATAGTAGCTTCATCAGGAGAAATATCGATTCCCTTTTTCTCCAGAATTTCTGTAAGAATGGTGACAGTGGCACCTGTTAACCGATTTAGCTCGATTCGTCCTTTAATATCATTTGGAGTGGATGGATGATGGTCATAAATATGTATATCTAAATCCTGTTGTTCGAGAAGTAAAGATAACTTCCCGATGCGGTTTGGCTGCCGCGTGTCCACCAGTACCAGCCTTTTGACGTTGGAAAAGTCAATATCTTTAATATTCGCCATGTTAAAAAGATATACCATCGACTCGATAAAGAAATTCCTTAGGTTTTTTTCCTGGGAACCGGGAAATACAACAAGGGAATCAGGATACAGCTTCTGGGCTGCCAGCATGGATGCTATTGCATCAAAGTCAGCGTTGATATGGCTTGTTATTATGGTTAGTTTTTTAGTTGCCACGTGAAAGCCCT